>CAZIJT010000136.1:0-4808 GCA_964539595.1 uncultured Thiohalophilus sp.
GTAGAGACAAGGCATGCCTTGTCTCTACACGCTATCCAGAGAATTGGATGATTATTTTTTTCCGGTTCCCTAATGATTGTCTACAGCCGGGATGAATAAATATGTCAAATACCTTAAGATCTAGCCAAGTCAGCTAATGAATTCACCGTTACGCTAATCGACAAGGCATTACGTTATGGATGTCCACGATATACTTTTGCAATTGATGCTCATCCTGATTGCAGCGCGTATTTTTGCTGAAAGCGCAAACAGGATGCATATACCACCTGTGATTGGCGAATTAATTGCGGGAATTATACTGGGACCCAGCTTACTTGGTTGGGTTACACCTAACGAGGTCATCAAGCTATTAGCTGAAATCGGAATTATTTTACTTCTGTTTGAAGTTGGTCTGGAAACTGATTTTGATCATTTAGTGGGTGCCGGTTCAAAAGCCATCATTGTTGCGCTTGGTGGATTCATTCTGCCATTCATACTGGGATTTTATCTTAGCTATTCGATTTTCCATTTGCCTCTTCTGGAATCAATGTTCATCGGCGGCACCCTGACCGCAACCAGCATTGGTATTACCATGCGTATCCTCTCCGATCTCGGTATTCAACATGGCCAATCAGGTCAAATTGTACTTGGCGCTGCGGTCTTGGATGATCTTCTAGGTGTAATATTACTCTCAATACTCTATGATTTTTCAATTCATCAATCCTGGAGCCTTGAGGACGTTGGAACAATCGGATTATTTATCGGCAGTTTTTTTCTGTTGGCACCTGTGGCAGCAAAACTGCTCTCAGTGATCATCAAACATTTCGATACAAAAACCGATATCCCCGGCCTGATTCCAACAACGGTTGTTTCGTTAGTTTTGTTTTTTGCCTGGTTAGCGAATACTTTTGGCGCGCCTGAAATTCTGGGAGGATTTGCTGCTGGTCTGGCACTGTCCAGACGTTTCTTTTTGCCGCTTGGTGTATTGCTAAAAGCAGACAGCAATTTTGCTCATCGAGTCGGACAGCAGATGAAGCCCATTGTGCAATTGTTTGCCCCCGTTTTTTTTGTACTGGTTGGGTTATCCCTGGATTTGCAGACTATTCAATGGTCTGAGCCATTTATCTGGGTATTTTCCCTGTCGCTAACTGCGATTGCAATTGTTGGCAAATTTGGTGGAGCACTTTTGATCAGGGAACCTTGGGAAACGCGTGTGCTGACAGGTATGTCGATGGTGCCGCGCGGGGAAGTTGGCCTCATTTTTGCCGAACTGGGTCGTGCGTCCAATGTTTTTTCCAATGATGTTTATGCCTCCGTGGTGCTCGTGATCCTGTATACGACGCTTCTAACGCCGTTCTGGATCAAGCTATTTCACAAACGCCATCAACATCGGTTGGACGCACGGTAGATTACCTTTTAGTTCGAGTACTCGTAATATACACGCTGCTTGCATGTGACAATGAACATTGCTGTTGCGCCAATCGAGTTAAACAGAGTTGAGTTGTTACAGATGATCCTTGAGCCTCCTTAGGCAACATGCTTGACCTATGATCAACACCTATGTTTTAACATTCCAATCAAGGGTGAAGTGACTAAGTTGTTCCAAAACAAACACAGTATATGGCGATTATTTTCAATATATAACACTGTATTGTGCCTGGGATTTTGATATCGGAGTTATAGCTCCTAACGTATTACCAATGACTTTCACAAGGGATTTCAATATGAAAATTATCTGCAAGCTCACCATTTTGTCATTGTTTCTCACCATGTTGGGATGTGCCAGTAACCAACAAAACTCCGGTTCTACACCAAGTGATATTGCTCTGGATCCGCAACTGGAACAACACAGTCTCCCGGCAATGGCTCAAAACCCTAATTTTGAAAACGGAAAACAGGTTTACCAGGGAACCTGTATCGCCTGCCATGGACCTGATGGAACAGGCGCTCTGCCCGGAGTCCCGAATTTAACCCGTTTGGAGGGGTTTAATAAAAGCAGTCATAGTGATTTTGCCTTGTTCAAACACGTCGAACATGTAGAAAAAGGTCTGAAGAGACCCGGAGATCCGATGGCCATGCCCGCAAATGGGGGGAATCCTAATTTAACGGATAAGGATATCCATGATGCTCTTATCTACATGCGCGCTGAGTTTCTGAGCGAATCATAATATCAGGTGATTCGACTGAGCTCGGCATCACTCAAGTGGCCAAGGTCATATTAGTAACACACATTTTCTATCGTCACGGTGAATTTTTTCAAGACAATCATAAACCAGAGTAATACCCATGGATAACAAAGACCCGAATAACCCTCAACGTCGCTATTTTATCGAAAAAGCAGCCGGGGTGACTGCTGGCTTGGGTATTGCTGCATCGACATGGCCTTTTATCGATAGTATGAACCCGACGGCAAGCGATCTTTCCAATGCCACGACCCGAATTAATATAGAGAATATCGGTGTGGGCAAGGTTAAAACCGTTGAGTGGCGGGGCAAGCCCGTGTTCATATTTCATCGAACGCCAGAACAAATTAAAAAAATGCAGGCATCAATGGGTAGCAACATTGACCCTGAAGCTGATACAGACCGGATCAAAAACCCGGAGTGGCTGGTTGTCATTGGTCTCTGTACGCATTTAGGTTGTATCCCACCGAAAAGCCCTGAAGGATGGAAATGTCCATGCCATGGAAGTGTTTTTGATAACAGCGGACGGGTAGTGCAATCACCAGCTCCAACGAATCTGGTGATTCCTCCCTACAAGTTCGTGGCTGAAAACGAAATATTAATCGGCGATGCATAGCGAGTTATTATGACAGTCAATCTTAGTGAATGGATCAATAAACGTTTTCCGCTAAAGAAATTTGTTGAGCAGGAATTGACGGAATATCCAACACCCCGGACACTGACTTATTGGTGGGGTTTTGGTTTTCTGGCAGGTTTTCTTCTGGTTCTTCAGATCGTTTCCGGTTTGTTTCTCGCCATGCACTATAAAGCCGATGCCAATCTTGCTTTTGATTCAGTTCAATACATCATGCGCGAGGTTAACTACGGCTGGTTGATACGCTACCTCCATACGACAGGTGCATCAGCGTTTTTTATTGTCATCTACGTGCATATGGCGCGAACTTTATATTATGCTTCCTATCATGCGCCACGCGAATTACTGTGGTGGACAGGACAGGTATTATTGTTGTTGATTATGGCGACGGCATTTATGGGCTATACGCTGCCCTGGGGACAGATGTCGTATTGGGGAGCTGAAGTCATTACCAACTTGTTACGCGCCACACCTGTGTTTGGCGAAAGCCTCGTTACCTGGATACGTGGCGGTTACTCAGTCGGTGACGCAACCCTGACCCGTTTTTTCGCATTACATTATCTGATCCCTTTTATTATCGCAGGCGCAGTGATCATCCATCTCATCGCCTTGCACCACGTAAAGAGTAGTAATCCTTCGGGATTGGATCCAGATCCTAAAGGCGATATTCCTTTTCATCCATTTTATACCGTCAAGGACTTGTATCAGTTGGGTGTGTTTCTGATCATTTTTTGTTTCTTTGTGTTTTTCTATCCACAAGTATTCATTCAGTCAGATAATAATATCCCGGCAAATCACTTACTGACACCGCCACATATTATGCCTGAATGGTATTTTTTACCGTTCTACGCGATATTAAGATCAGTGCCTGATTTGGCAGGGGGTGTGGTCGCGATGGCGCTTTCTATCCTGATTTTCGCGATTCTACCTTATATAGACCGCTCCAATATTACAGGGGGTGCCCGTTCCAGACCAGTTTACCGAGCAATATTCTTTATTTTTATGATCGATATTCTGGTGTTGGGTTATGTCGGAGCAAAACCTCCGGGCGGGATACTATTGATTGTTGGCCGGATAGCAACAGCGATCTACTTTTTGGTGTTCTTGCTGTTACCTTTTGTTTCGAAAAAAGAAGAACAATGGCTGCGAGCACGGGGTTATCCGAAAAAAGTACAACAACCTGAAAAGACTGAACAATCCCGGTCGACAACAGCGGAGTAGCTGGTGATGAATCTGAATCGCTTTCTTTTCTGGATCACAGCCATTATTTTCGGCTCTTTGTGTGTTATTACTGAAGTGTTTGCTGAGGAACAAAAACCGCTAGCTGATATTACGCTGGATCGAAGTCTCGCAAACATAAAACAAGGAGCAGAAATAACCTTGACAACGTGTCTGGCGTGTCATGGACTGAAATATATTAATTACCGTCATTTACGACAATTGGGGTTTACCCAGGAAGAGCTGGATAGACTGCGAACAGACAAGCCAATGGAGACAGCGTTTGTCAGCCAGGTTAAGCCTGAACAAATGGAAGCCGCATTCGGGATAGCCCCGCCCGATCTTTCTCTCATCGCCAGTGCGCGTCCACAAGGCAGTCGCTATCTTTACTCTCTGTTGACTGGCTACTATAAAACAACCGAGGGTGGCGCCGATAATCACATCTATCCAGGTGTTCGTATGCCAGACGTGCTGGGTTATGCAACCGCAGATAATATTGATAAAGCAAATCTGGAGGTAAAAGCGAATGCAGTGGCTGTTTTCCTGGAGTGGGCTGCAGATCCGCATGCAATTGAGCGTGTCAAGCTGGGCTATTTTGTCATGGCGTATTTGATTTTTCTGACCATTCTGCTCTATTTAATCAAAATTCGAGTGTGGAAGCGTGTTAACAGCTACCGCTTGTCAACCAGATAACGTTTACTTGCACTTATCAATTTTTGCCAGCTTGTTCATGCTTTGAGTATTAAGGAACGCGCATGAAATAACTCCAAGATTCTGACTGGTCTTTTTGCTCC
>CAZIJT010000136.1:4908-6963 GCA_964539595.1 uncultured Thiohalophilus sp.
CATATTAACCCAATGTCCTCAAAGTATTAAAACAACAAGGGTTGATTACAATAAACATAGTGATTTGTTGTTAAGCATCTTGACATGCGTGCTGCTCCATGGTTGTAGACTCGGGTTATCTAACAATATTGAATCCATGCAATAGAAGAAGGCGAATTATGTATGCTCAATATAAGTTGAATACGATATGACATCAAAGAAGGAGAAAAAGGGGGCGAGCCCTTAAGGCTTTGATCCGATTTGCTTACTGTAGTAAAGAATAACCTTTTAAAGCCTTTTAGAAAAAGGAGATTCGAGAAGACGGGGTATTCACTCTGTTCGGCTTGGTTACAAGACAGTTTTGTTTTTTTGGATCCAATTTTAACCAAGGAGCGATCCTATGCTTGAAGAATTCATACATGAAACCCGCATCGCCTATTTCTCGATGGAGATTGCTTTGCGAAACGATATTCCCACTTATAGCGGCGGCTTAGGCGTCTTGGCCGGTGATACGATACGCTCTGCCGCTGATCTTGAACTGCCGATGGTTGCAGTTACCCTGGTGAGTCGCGCCGGTTATTTCCGCCAGGAACTGGATTCTAATGGTGGCCAGATTGAACAGCCGGATCATTGGCAGCCCGATACCGCCGCCATTCCACTGCAAGCCAAAATAGCGGTTAACATTGAAAACCGGCCGGTTTGGGTCGGGGGTTGGTTGTACATTCTGGAAGGCCACATGAACGGTCGGCAACCGGTTATTCTGCTGGATACGGATATGGATGAAAATCATGATGATGATCGTCAGATAACCCATTATCTCTATGGTGGAGACGAAACTTACCGATTGAAACAGGAAATCGTTTTAGGGATGGGTGGTATACGTATGCTGCAGGCGCTGGGGTTTAAACTGCGTCAATTCCATATGAACGAGGGCCATTCGGCGTTGCTTGCAGTTGAATTGCTGCGGCGTCATTCCTATCCCAAAGAAGACTTGCGTTCTGGCGACTCCGCCTATGATATTCCTCAGGTACGGGAACTTTGCAATTTCACCACACATACTCCAGTTGAAGCCGGACATGATCGATTTGCCTATGATTTAGTCTGGCGGATTCTCAGCGAGGAATTCGACAGGGCGACGCTCAAACGTCTGGCAGGTGAGGATGCGCTAAACATGACCCGACTGGCTCTCAATTTGAGCGAATATGTTAATGGGGTTGCCAAACGGCATGCGGAAGTTTCACGAAAACTGTTTCCAGGCTACCGGGTTCATGCGGTAACCAATGGTGTACATCCTTTTACCTGGACAGCCAGGAGTTTCATTGATCTTTATAATCAACATTTACCGGGCTGGTGTCATCAACCTGAAATGTTGATACGTGCAGAGTGTTGTATCAGCGATGAAGCCATTTGGGAAGCTCATTGCCAGGCAAAGTCTATTCTGATAGAAAAGGTCAAAACCCTCTGTAATGTCAGTCTGGATCCGCAACTTCCGGTTTTTGGATTTGCTCGTCGCATGACGGCATACAAACGGCCTGATTTGTTATTTTCCGATATGCAACGCCTTAGAAATATTAACAGTCAGCGGCCTTTTCAAATTGTGCTGGCCGGTAAAGCACATCCCCGGGATCAGGAAGGAAAACAGTTGATAAAAAACATTCACCAGCACATACAGGAATTGGCTGGTGATATTCCTATGGCTTTTGTTCCTAACTACAATATGGAGATTGCGCAGACTTTAGTAGCTGGTGTAGATCTCTGGCTAAACACTCCATTAAAACCCATGGAAGCATCAGGAACCAGCGGTATGAAAGCGGCTTTTAATGGTGTCCCCAACCTCAGTGTTCTGGATGGTTGGTGGGTTGAAGGGTGTATCGAAGGTATCACTGGCTGGGCAGTCGGTAATGATATTGAATCATCAACCGGCGATGATGCCAAGTCACTGTATGACAAACTTGAACAGACGATACTGCCGTTATATTACGATGATCGAAGCGGATGGATCGCGGTAATGAAAGGTGCCATTAGCAAAAATGCTTCATTTTTCAACAGTCACCGTATGATGCGGCGTTATGCCAC
>CAZIJT010000137.1:0-6849 GCA_964539595.1 uncultured Thiohalophilus sp.
AGCAAGATCGTAGGTGTGGCTTCAGCCGCACATGTTCGCCTGAAGGCGAACCTACCACTCATGCCCCGTCCACTTACGGTGAGCTAGTTTATTTGAAGGGATTGTTGCCCATTAAATAAAGTGCTAGAATCCGCCAAATTGTGATTTATTTGAAGTGGGCCTTGAGCCCACTTTTTATTTTAGTACTGTAAAAAGTCGGGTTGTTAAAAAAATGCTGGAAGATAAGCTGACCAAACTGGTGGCTTCAGCGGTTGAAGCGCTGGGACTTGAGCTGGTTGGGGTTGAATATCTTGCGCAGGGTTCACATTCTGTGTTGCGAGTTTTTATTGATTCGGAGCAGGGCATAACCCTGGATAATTGCAGTAAGGCCAGTCATCAAATCAGTGGGGTGCTGGAGGTTGAAGATCCCATTCGTGGCAAATTCAATCTGGAAGTATCGTCGCCCGGTCTGGATCGCCCCTTGTTTAGTCTGGCGCATTTTCAACGGTTTACGGGTAGAGCGGTAAAGTTACGCTTGCGCCAGCCGGTGGATGGGCAGCGTAAGTTCAAGGGTGAAATTGAAGCGGTTGAAAATGATCGGATTCAGATCGCGCTGGAAGACAGCAAGCTGCTGGAACTGGAAATAGACGAGATTGAAAAGGCGAATTTAATTCCCGAGCTGTAAGCCGGGTATCAAACTGGGTGACGGCAAACCGATGTGCAGTGTTATTGAGACTGCTGGCGTTATTACTAGATTAACGATGGTGTAATGGATATGAGAAAATTGAAACAGGGGCTGAATCATGAATAAAGAGATTTTGCTGGTTGTTGATGCGGTTTCCAACGAGAAAGGCGTTGATAAAAGCATAATCTTCGAAGCAATTGAGATTGCTTTGGCGACGGCAACCAAGAAGCGTTACACCAATGATGTCGAAGTGCGCGTGAAAATCGATCAGGAAACGGGCGCTTACGATACCTATCGGCGCTGGGAAGTGGTGGAAGATGATGCCATGGATCAACCCGATCACCAGACGACATTAAGCGCGGCTCAGTATGAAAATGCAGAGATGCAGGTCGGTGATTTTACCGAGGAACCGATTGAATCAGTGAAGTTTGGCCGCATTGCCGCACAGACTGCGAAACAGGTTATTGTGCAGAAAGTGCGTGAAGCCGAACGTAAGCAGGTCGTTGAAGCCTATCGTGAGCGTATCGGTGAGTTGGTGATGGGCGTGGTCAAGCGTGTTGAGCGTGGCAGCGTGTATCTGGATCTGGGCAGTAATGCCGATGCCATTATTCCTCGTGAGTCGATGATTCCGCGCGAAGCGATTCGCTCGGGTGACCGGGTGCGGGGTTTCCTGAAGGAAATTAACGAGGAAGTTCGCGGGCCACAATTATTTGTCAGTCGCACCGCACCGGAATTCCTGATTGAATTATTTAAGATTGAAGTGCCGGAAGTCGGCGAAAACCTGATTGATATTCTGGGTGCAGCCCGTGATGCGGGTTCGCGCGCGAAGATTGCGGTACGCAGTAATGAAGCGCGGATTGATCCCGTCGGTGCCTGTGTCGGCATGCGTGGTTCAAGGGTGCAGGCCGTGTCCAATGAGCTGGCGGGTGAGCGTATCGACATCGTACTCTGGGATGAGAATGAAGCGCAGTTTGTGATCAATGCCATGTCACCCGCAGTGGTGTCGTCCATTGTGGTTAATGAAGACAGCAAGAGCATGGACATCGCGGTGGAAGAAGATCAGTTATCATTGGCGATTGGTCGTGGCGGCCAGAACATCAAGTTGGCCAGTGAGCTGACCGGTTGGACGCTGAACATTATGTCTGAAACCGAAGCCGCAGAAAAATCTGAAGTAGAAACTCAGAAATCGCAGCAGATGTTTATGGACATGCTGGACGTGGATGAAGAAGTCGCGGTGATTCTGGTGCAGGAAGGCTTTACCAGTATTGATGAAGTCGCCTATGTGCCGATTAGCGAAATGCTGGAGATCGATGAGTTTGATAAGGACATTGTCGAGGAGTTGCGTGGACGCGCCAAGGATCGTTTATTGACGCGTGCGATCAGCAGCGAAGAAGAGCTGACCAGTGTGGAACCGGCAGGCGATTTGCTCGGCATGGATGGCATGAACAAGGATCTGGCCTACCAGCTTGCGCACAACGGCATTGTCAGTATGGAAGATCTGGCTGAACAATCAGTGGATGAGCTGCTGGAAATTGAAGGAATTGATGAAGAGCAGGCGGCGAAGTTAATTATGACCGCACGTGAACCATGGTTTGCAGAAGAGCAGAGCCAATAATTAAGGCTTAGGGCAGGAGAATAATTTTATGGCTGAAGTAACAGTCACACAATTTGCAGAAGTCGTTGGCATATCGGTCGCACGCTTACTAACACAGTTAGAAGAGGCGGGGGTCGGTATTAGCGATGCAAACGCGAATATCAGCGACGAAGAGAAAATGAAATTGCTGGGCTTTCTGCGCAATAAGCATACTGCTGATTCGGCCAATGAGGCGAAAGCCGCCACGCCGCGTAAAGTCACCTTGAATCGAAAATCTACCAGCGAGCTGAGACAGTCTAGCGGCCATGGTAAATCCAAGTCGGTGGTGGTCGAAGTGCGCAAGAAGCGCACCTACGTCAAACGCGAAGACGTGCAGGAAGAAGATAACGCCGACGCAGAAAAGGCAAAAGTCGAGAAAGAAAAATTGCTGATAGAACAGCGTCAGCGTGAAGATGATGAACAGCGCCGACAGCAGGAAATAGATTCAAAACGTCAGGCGAAAGAAGATGCCGAGCGTGAAAAAGCGCAACGGCTTGAAGAAGAAAAACGTAAGGCAGAAGCCAAGAAAGCAGTATCGGTTGCCGCTGCTAAAGCTGACCCCGCGCCTGCCGCTGCTCCTGAAGCGGATAGCCGTGGTAAGAATAAAAAGGCGGGTGGCAAACATGATAAGTCCGGGCGGGATACTCGCTATGGGCGCAAAGAATTACACGTTACCGCTGACAAGTCGGGTCGTCGGCGCAAGAAACCAAAACGTATGTCCACATCGATGGCATCGACGAGTGGGGAGCATGGCTTTACCATGCCGACTGCCCCGGTTGTGCATGAAGTGGCAGTTCCAGAAACTATCAGCGTCGGTGATCTGGCGCAGAAAATGTCGGTAAAAGCCGCCGAAGTGATCAAGGTACTGATGAACATGGGTTCCATGGTCACGATAAACCAGGTGCTGGATCAGGACACCGCGACCCTGGTGATCGAGGAAATGGGGCATACGGTTAAATTGCTGGTAGAGGATGAACTGGAATCATCCTTGATCGATGAAGATCAGGAAGGCGATGCGGTTTCCCGCGCGCCGGTGGTGACCATCATGGGTCATGTCGATCACGGTAAAACATCACTGCTGGATTATATTCGTGAGTCGCGCGTAGCGGCGGGTGAGTCCGGCGGTATTACCCAGCACATTGGTGCTTACCATGTGCAAAGTGAGACCGGTAATATTACCTTCCTTGATACCCCCGGACACGCGGCCTTCACGGCGATGCGTGCGCGTGGTGCGAAAGTTACCGATATCGTAATTCTGGTGGTTGCGGCTGACGATGGTGTGATGCCGCAGACCCGAGAAGCGATTCAACATGCGAAGTCGGCAGAAGTGCCGTTGATCATCGCCGTTAATAAAATTGATAAAGAAAATGCCGATCCTGATCGGGTTAAAAATGAACTGAGTCAGGAAGATGTGATTCCTGAAGACTGGGGTGGCGATACCATCTTTGTTAATGTCTCTGCGCATACGGGTGAAGGTGTGGACACCCTGCTTGAAGCTGTATTGTTGCAGGCTGAAGTGCTGGAATTGAAAGCCGTTGCCGAAGGTCCTGCGCGAGGTTCAGTGGTCGAGTCTCGACTGGATAAAGGTCGTGGCCCAGTGGCAACCGTTCTGGTGCAGCGCGGTACACTGAAAAAAGGCGACATTCTCCTTGCCGGTCTGGAATATGGTCGTGTGCGTGCGATGCTCAATGACAAGGGTGAACTGGTGGATAGCGCCGGGCCTTCGATACCCATCGAAGTTCTGGGACTGTCGGGTACACCGATGGCAGGCGATGAAGCTACCGTGGTGGAATCTGAACGCAAGGCGCGTGAGGTGGCTATGTTCCGCCACAGCAAGTCGCGTGATGTGAAGCTGGCGCGTCAACAGGCCGCCAAGCTGGAAAATATGTTTTCGCAGATGGAAGCAGGCGAAGTTAGCATGTTGAATATCTTGCTCAAAGCTGACGTGCAGGGTTCGACTGAAGCGATTGCCGATTCACTCAATCAACTTTCAACTGATGAAGTGAAAGTGAAAATTGTATCTAGCGGCGTTGGCGGTATTAACGAATCTGATGTCAATCTGGCCGTGGCCGCAGGTGCGATTGTGATTGGTTTCAATGTTCGCGCGGATGCAGTAGCCAAACGTCTGATCGATGAAGAAAGCGTGGATCTACATTATTACAGTGTCATCTATGATCTCATTGATGAAGTGAAAGCCGCGATGAGCGGTATGCTGTCACCAGAAATCAAGGAACAGATCATCGGTATGGCCGAAGTTCGCGATGTTTTCCGTTCACCCAAACTCGGTGCGATTGCCGGTTGCATGGTGACCGAAGGCGTGGTCAAGCGCAGCAATCCTATCCGTGTGTTGCGTGACAACGTGGTGATTTACGAAGGTGAGCTTGAATCCCTGCGACGTTTCAAGGATGACGTTAGCGATGTTAAACAGGGCATGGAATGCGGCATCGGTGTGAAGAATTACAATGATGTTAAGCCCGGCGATCAAATTGAAGTATTCGAAATGATCGAGGTTCAACGCGAGTTGTAGGCAGGTTGTAGGTACGGCTTCAGCCGTACTGCTACGATTAAAATCGTACCGACAACCGCTTCGACAGGACAGCCCGGCAGGTTCGATTTCAATCGAACGGGGCGAGGGAAGTGGCTGGGGTGACTTCGGATTTGTACAACTGAAGTCGAACCTACCGCCGTGTCTACCACCATTCTATTAATGATAATATTTTCTAATGCCAAAAGACTTTAGCCGAACCCGCCGAGTAGGTGAACAGATCCAGCGTGAGCTGGCGGTACTTATTCAGCAGGAGATCAAGGATCCCCGTCTGGGCATGGTCACGGTTTCAGCCGTGGATGTGTCGCGTGATCTTTCGGTGGCCAAAGTTTTTGTCACTATACTCGATGAAGAACATGACATGGCGCTCACGCTGGATGTGCTGGGACGCGCGGCGGGTTTTCTGCGCCACTGCCTGGGTAAAAGTATGAGCCTGCGTAGCGTTCCCACTTTGAAGTTCATTTATGATGCCTCGGTGAGTAACGGAAATCGCCTCTCCGGTTTGATAGATGAAGCCATGAGCTCAGATCGTGAGAAGCATCAGGATGATGAGCAACAGGATTAACCTTCATGGCTCGACGCAGACGTAACAAAGGTCGCAATATCAGCGGCATTCTCTTATTAGATAAACCCATTGGCATGACCTCCAATGCCGCCTTGCAGCGGGTTAAACGTCTGTTCAACGCGAACAAGGCCGGGCACACCGGCAGTCTGGATCCCATGGCCAGTGGCCTGTTGCCTCTCTGTCTGGGAGAGGCCACCAAGGTGTCCGGTTTTCTACTCGATTCTGATAAACACTATACGGGTACCGCCAAGCTGGGCGAGCGCACGGATTCAGGCGATGCCGATGGGGTGGTGGTACAGACCCGTCCCGTCGAGTCGTACTCTGAGACGCAGATTGTTGAAATATTCAGCCAGTTCACTGGCGAAATCAGTCAGATCCCACCGATGCACTCGGCCATCAAGGTGGATGGTCAACCCTTATATAAGCTGGCGCATCAAGGAATTGAGATTGAGCGTAAGCCACGTCAGGTCGAAATTTTCAGTCTTAGCTTGTTAGCTCAGCGTGAGCATGAGCTGGATATCGATGTGCATTGCTCAAAAGGCACCTACATTCGCACCCTGCTACAGGATATCGGTGAACAGCTGGGCTGTGGCGCGCATCTGAATGTGTTGCGGCGCACGGGTGCCGGGCCGTTTGATATTGAAAATAGTATTACGCTGGCAGAGTTGGAGCAGCTGGCGGAAGAGGGATTTGCGGATATGGATGCCCGCCTGTTGCCGATGGAGTCGGCGCTGATTGACTGGCCACAGGTAAAATTGACCGAGGACAGCACGCATTATCTACGTCAGGGGCAGGCGGTGCAGGTAGCCAAAGCGCCGACGCGTGGCTGGGTTTGTCTGTTTGCCAATGATGATCGTTTTCTGGGTGTTGGCCAGATTTTGGGTGATGGGCGGGTTGCCCCCCGGCGTCTAATCAATTCAGGATGAATTCGGCTGAATTCACCGTCAATTCAGCGAAAACAGGGTATTTTCCCGGGATTTAGCTTGTCTCAGACACCTGCGCGCGGGTAGAATACGCGCTTTCTTTGGTTCACCAATTTTTATGTAATTACAGGAGCTTGCGATGTCTATTAATGCCGAAAGCAAGGCGAACATCGTTTCAAATTATCAGCGTTCAGGTACTGACACGGGATCCCCCGAGGTTCAGGTTGCCCTGTTGTCTGCCCGGATTAACGATTTGTCCGATCATTTCAAAACCCACATTCATGATCACCATTCCCGTCAGGGACTGTTGCGCATGGTTAGTCAGCGTCGCAAGTTGCTCGACTATCTCAAGAACAAGGATTTGCAGCGTTACCGTGACTTGATTGCAAGTCTGGGTCTGCGTAAATAAATCTTTCTTAGCTCGTTTATCGTTTAGTGCTCGTTTATCGTTTGCTCTTTTATCGTTTAAGGAACCTTCATGGCCGCTGTTAAAAAAGAATTTAAGTTTGGTGATCATAC
>CAZIJT010000138.1:0-6770 GCA_964539595.1 uncultured Thiohalophilus sp.
GGCGTCACCTTATCAGTAACATTCAAGCCGGTATTGCGCAGCCAGCGAACCGCCTGTGACTGACTACTGAATAATAATTTGAAACTATCCATGCTGAATAACATGGCGCGATTATCGGCGCGTCGCCAGCGTTCATAACGGCGCAGTACCTTGTACGCACCGAGATCTCGGTGTTTGCCCTGTGCTTCCAACACGACCTCAGCCAATGCTGCTGCATCGGCCATACCCAGATTCACGCCCTGCCCGGCCAGTGGATGCATCATGTGCGCGGCATCCCCCACCAGCGCCAGTCGTGATTGAATATAATGCAGAGTTTCAAAATAGCGTAAGGGAAATACCGCGCGTGGCCCCACTTCTTCAATCGCGCCCAGACGCTGCTCAAAATTATCGGCCAGTTGTTCGGCAAAACTTGTTTCATCCAAAGCTAACAATGCCTTCGCGTGTTCATGCGAGGTTGACCAGACAATAGAACTATAGCCTTCGCTTAAAGGTAAAAAAGCCAGTGGTCCATCGGGTTTAAAACGCTGCCAGGCAGTGTCCTTATGATGATGTTCGGTCTTCACCCAGGTCACCAACGCGCTTTGATTATACTCCCAGCCATGAATACCAATTCCGGCCTGACCACGGATCCAGGAACGTCCTCCGTCTGCAGCGACGAGTAGCTTACCCCGTATCTGCGAGCCATCGGCGAAACTTACGCTGGCGGCATTTTCATCCAGTTCCAGTTTTTTCATTTCTACCGGGCACAGCAGGCTGACATTATCCAGCTCGGCCAGGCGTTGATGCAGGGCTTTGACAATAACTCGATTCTCGATGATGTGACCTAAATCTGCTTCACCCAATTCGGCGCTATCAAAATGCACATGACCATTGCCACTGGCATCCCAGACCAGCATTTCACGATAAGGATTAAGACGTTGTGCTTCTATATAAGGCCAAACCTGCAAGGCCTGCAATAATTCCTGTGAGGCGCGAGTGATAGCACTAACGCGAATATCAAAACCTTGCTCTGACCATTCAAGCTCAGGACAATGGGCATCCAGCAGAGCAATGCGTAAGTTTGATTTTGTCCCTGATTTTGCGAGGGCGCAGGCCAGCGTCGCACCGACCATACCCGCACCCGCAATGATCACATCGACGTTTTGTTCTGTTGTTGCGCTCATAGTGGCAGTCCCCGACTCAAACGCGGCTGCTTGCCGATATAGCCCATCGCATGACGCGCCAATCGTTTTTTTAGCGGTGGCAGGATGTCCAGTGCCAGTAGACCCACATTACGCGCCAGCGCCAGGGGGGGGAAGTTATTGGAAAAAATTCGCACCAGACTGTCGGTGGACAGCGCGGTTTGCCATTGATCACGACGTCGCCAGCGCGCATAGTCCTGCAAATTTTCCAGCCGACCGGGATCCTCGCCCCTGCGCGTAGCATCGACAATCACCTGTGCCAACACTGCGGCATCACGCAGGCCAAGGTTAAAACCCTGCCCGGAAACCGGGTGCAGCGAGTGTGCCGCATTGCCAATAATCGCCAGTCGCGCACGCACCGATTCCCGCGCCTGCTGAAATTTCAGTGGGTAAACTGTGCGCGCTCCGGCTTTGACAAAATGTCCTGCTCGGCGACCAAAACGTTGCTGTAAACATTGCAGAAAAGCATCATCATCCAGTGCGGCAATCGCCTCTGCCTGTTTCGGCTTTTCAGTCCAGACCAGCGCATATGATTTATCGCTTCCATCAGGATCACAGCTTGGCAATAAGGCCATTGGCCCACTATCGGTGAAGCGTTCATAGGCAATGTTCTGGTGTACTCGGTCGCAGGTCACATTGGCAATCAACGCACTTTGTCCGTAGTTCATATTCAGGGTTTTGATTCCGCCCAGCTCACGCAAACGTGAGTCGCCGCCATCGGCAGCCACCACCAGTTTTGCCTGCAAGCTTTCAGTCTGATCACCACGTTTAATATTAGCCGTGGCTATATCAGCAGTCGTGTCAAAACCTTCAACCGTGGCCGGACAAATTAAATCAATGTTTTTACTCTTAAATATATAGTTGCTAAGCACCTCGCCGATCACCCGGGTTTCTACCACATAACCCAGTGCAGCCACGCCCTGCTGGCGAGCCTCCAGGTGCGTTGATCCCAGATGACCGCGATCAGACACATGAATACGCTTAATCGGCATCACTCCCAGCGCAACCATCTGCTCCCACAGGCCGAGCGTTTGAAAAATAACTTTTGAACTATCCGAAACTGCGACAGTACGCGCATCGAAGCTGGGGTGTTGCTGTGAATTAAGTGGTGGCGAAGCAAACGGCGTGGATTCCACCACCGCAATACGCAAGCCGCTATCTTCCACCTGACTCAGTGCAGCGGCCAGGCTTGCGCCCACCATGCCACCACCGACAATCAGGATGTCATATTCCGCCATGCTCATTTCACCGCCTTAGGTTTACGCGTTGCGGTTTTTGGCCTGGCTTTGGATTTTGGTTTTGTTTTTGTCTTTTTGCCCCGAGTTGTTTTTCTACCGGCCATTAGTGTCTCAATCTCATTGACACGCTTCGGTGCAGCGGCAGAAAGAACCTCGTGACCATCACGAGTAACCAGCACATCATCTTCAATACGAATACCAATGTTCCACCATTTTTTCGCCACCCCCTTGATGCCAGCGGGAATATACAGGCCGGGTTCAACCGTTAAGGTCATCCCCGCTTCCAGTACTCGCCACTCGGTATCAATTTTATAGTCACCGACATCATGCACATCCAACCCCAACCAGTGACCGGTGCGATGCATATAAAACTGGCGATAAGCCTGATTCTTGAGCAGGGTTTTTAAACTACCTTTTAACAAACCCAGATCTTTCAGTCCCTGGGTGAGTACTTTAACTACCGCTTCGTGAGGATCATTCCAGTGCTTGCCCGGTTGCACCTGCTCAATCGCTGCCTCTTGCGCGGCAAGTACCAGTTCATACAGGGCTTTTTGTGCCGGGCTAAAACGACCATTGACAGGAAAAGTACGCGAGATATCGGCGGCATAGCAGTCTATTTCCGCACCGGCATCGATCAAGACCAGATCGCCATCCTTCATTTTCGCGGTATTTTCCACATAGTGCAGAATGCAACCGTTAGCACCACTACCCACGATACTGGCATACGCAGGCGAACGTGCGCCGTTATACATAAAGGTATGCAATAACTCTGCTTCCAGTTGATATTCCATCATCCCCGGCTTGCAATGCTGCATCGCTCGAATATGAGCCTCGGTGGAAATCTCTGCGGCACGGCGCATGGCTTTAAGTTCAACGCTGCTTTTAAACAGGCGCATATCATGCACCAGATGATCCAGCGCAACGAATTCGCCCGGTGTGTGGATACCCGCACGATTTTGCTTGCGCAGGCGATTCACCCAACCAATTAAACGCTGATCAAAATCAGGATGCGCGCCCATGGTGTAAAACACCCGCGCCTTATTTTCCAGAAGTCCCGGTAAAATGTCATCAATGTCACCAATTGGAAAACAATCATCCGCATGATATTCAGAAATCGCACCTTCCTGACCGGCGCGTGGCCCGTTCCAGGTTTCCATTTTTGGATCGTTCTCACGGCAAAAAAGAATATATTCGCCATGTTCCCGTCCGGGAATTAACACCACAACGGCTTCTGGTTCGGGAAAACCGGTTAAATAAAAAAAATCACTATCAGAACGATAGCTAAACTCTACATCGCGGTTACGAATATAAACCGGTGCGGTGGGTAGAATCGCCACCGAATGCTCATCCATCATATCCATTAAACGGCGACGGCGGCGTTTGAATTCCTGGTTACTCATGAGACTATTATACTCACTCTATTTAGAAGCGCGAACAAATGGACGGAACAAAACTTAGTGCAGCATGTCCGGCTTCGCGGCTTCTTTAATTTCCATGATTTCCTCGTGGAACAACAATACCCCCATGCGGACATATTCGTTTAACTCAGACCAGCTTTGCTCGTCCTGAGCATCCTCTGCCTCAAACTCACTGGCGCGAGTAAACTCCAGCAAATCCTCGATAAATTCCGGTAAGTCACCGGGTAGTTTAGCGGTATCAACAATCCCTCCCAAAGATATACCCATGAGAAAGCCCTGGCACCAGTGCGAAAAAGCCTCAAGCCGCTCAAGCAGAGCAACATCATCATCAGGTAATAACAGTTGATAGACGAAATCAGAACTTTTCAGTTGCTCCATCACATAACTACAGGCGGAGTCTAAAGTAGCGAGCGCTTCCTCAGCTAATAAATCACCCTGTTCCACCGTGGGTACACAGTGTGCCAGCCACTGGCTTTGCGCGTTTTCATCATCAACCGCCAATAGCCCAGAGAGCACACCATGGCACTCTGCACTACCAATATCCGCATGCAGCTGCTTGAGCGCAGCATTTATTTGTTCATAATTCATTTCTGTTCCTGCTTCTGTATTTAATGCCACAGGCATTAGTTTCAAGTTTTGTCTATTATACCGTTGACCCTGCCAGTCTGCCGCTCTAATATTGGATAGAATTTATGGTTAAACACACTGAAAACGGGTAGCAAGTACCGATGGATGAAATAGATCTGAAAAAGCTGGAAACTCGCGTTGATGATCTCATCAAGGCGGTAGACCGTTTGCGCTCAGAAAACAAAACTCTGCGCACTAGCCAGACACACCTGTTAACTGAACGTAACCAGTTGCTGGAAAAAACTGAAACCGCCCGCACCCGGGTTGAATCAATGATTAATCGTCTAAAGGCAATGGAAAATGAACACTAATACCGCTTCCAGGGCAGTCACTGTCCATATCCTTGATAAGGAATACATGGTTTCCTGCACCGATGAAGAACAGCATGATTTGATGCGTTCTGCAGATTATCTTGACAAAAAGATGCGTGAGGTTCGAGAAAATGGAAAAATCATCGGCTCCGACCGCATCGCAGTGATTGCCGCACTCAATATCTCTCATGAGCTACTGACGCAGGATGGTAATCAGGAGATAATCGACACTAAAGTCAGCCAGCGTTTAAAGGAACTTCAGGAAAAAATTGAAGATACGCTGTTTGAAAGTCAGCAACTGGAATTTTAATTTCAGTTTTAGAAAAATTTTACTGGCTTCACAGGTTTTACGCTTTGGGTGACTACTACAATATTCGTTTTCTGATCGGGGTATTCTTGAGCCGTAAATAAAACCCTTGGGGGCAATTTCTCGATATTGTGTGCATGTCCGCTCGACGGAAAGCCTAATGTATCGGAAGCGCTCCCACTTGAACTTCAGGTTCGAGACGAAGATCACGACGGTATAGGTGGTAGCCACCCTCCCTTAATCTCATGAATAGCCGTTCACACTCCCGCACCCTACTCAGACAGCAAATGCGCAAGCAGCGAAACCTGCTTTCAGACTCTGAACGGCAATTGAGTGCAAAAAAACTTTCCCGTCTTATGATTGGCTCTCCTATTTTCAGGAAAAGCCGCAATATCGCCTTCTACCTGAGTAATGATGGCGAAATTGATCTCCTGGCTCTTATCGAGCTGGCCTGGAAACAGAAAAAACGCTGTTATCTTCCTGTACTTGGTTCCACCCATAGTCGTAGCCTCTGGTTTGTCCCCTATACGCCAGGCACGCCACTGTATCGCAATCGCTTTGGTATATACGAACCCGTTCATCAACGTAGTACACGCCAGTTCAGGGTTCAGTCTCTTGATCTGATCTTTATGCCACTGCTTGCCTTTGACAAACAGGGAAATCGCCTTGGAATGGGCGGTGGATTCTATGATCGCAGCCTCGCCTATCTACATCAGCGCAGACATTGGCAAAAACCTCATCTTGTGGGTGCTGCTTTTGATTTTCAAAAGGTAGACGCATTAGATACCCAGATCTGGGATGTACCGTTGTCAGGTGTTGTTACTGATAAAGAATTACTGAACTGTTCCTGACTGGGAGATTAGATTTATTCTTTTATTATTTGTTTTACACAGTCAGTAAGCTGCAAACTAAAATAATTTTTTATATTTTCCTGTAAACAAACACAATTACAGCAAAATCTTTTGATCAATTCGTTCAAAATAGAATATTTATAACGAATAATGAAAAATATTCCGACAAAATTATCACTTCAACTAAAAATAATCATGATTAACACTAAAAAATTAAACAATTCGGTATGCTGTCCGCTAATAACTGATTAAATTTATCTTATCCAACTACAAAACATCCCTTAAAACACGCCTTCTCATAAAATCAGCTTTCATTTTAATTTTTTACTCACTGAAGTAACAATTTTTATAGATCACAAACAAAAAAACATGTCTCTTACACTTCAAACATCAATATTCAAACATAACAATGAGTAACAGCGACTATTTAATAAACATTACTAGCATTTTAATATAACTTAGCTATACTCCCCATAATCTCAAGTGTATAAACCGGAGGGTTGTGTATGGCCATTAAGAAGAAAGGCAAAAAGAAAGTAGCGAAGAAAAAAGTCGCTAAGAAAAAGATCGTGCGTAAAAAGGTAGCAAAAAAGAAAGTCGCTAAGAAAAAAGTAGCGAAGAAAAAAGCTAAAAAGAAGGTAAGTAAGAAGAAAGCCAAGAAAAAGGCTAAAAAGAAAGTAAGTAAGAAAAAGTCCAAGAAGAAAGCTAAAAAGAAGGCTGGTAAGAAAAAGGCCAAGAAAAAAGCTAAAAAGAAAGTAGCGAAGAAGAAAGGTAAGAAAAAGGCTAAAAAGAAGGCTGGTAAGAAAAAGGCCAAGAAAAAAGCTAAAAAGAAAGTAG
>CAZIJT010000139.1:0-6701 GCA_964539595.1 uncultured Thiohalophilus sp.
CCGAAATCGTTGATCTGCTGCGCTACGTACCCGGTTTTGTCGTGAATTACGACAGCGGCCATGTACAGGCCGCCAGCTATCATATGCTCAACAACAATCTTGCCCGACGCATGCAGGTACTGGTTGATGGGCGTTCGGTTTACATCCCGTCCCTGCTCGGCGTGCAGTGGATTTCACTCGGCATCACTATAGAAGATATTGAGCGTATCGAAGTTATCCGTGGTCCCAGCGCCGCCAGCTACGGTCCCAATTCCCTGCTCGGGGTGATCAGTATCATTACCCGCCACGCCTCGCAGGACAGGGGAGTGATGATGAAAGTCAACACAGGCGAAAATAATCTGGCGGAGGGTTTCCTGCGCCTCGGTGGCGGCACAGAGAATCTGGACGTTGAACTCACTACGGCCTATCGGCAAAATGACGGTTTCATCAAGCGTTATGACAGCTACCAGATTCAGAAGATGAATGCTCGCGCCGATTATCAGGCCAGCCTCAATGATACTCTGGTGTTTTATGCGACCTTCAATGATGCCAATGTGCAGGAAGACAACGTTTTCGATAACGCCATCCCTGATCACCCGTCCGCTGTCAGTTCCCGTTCATTCCAGCTTGACTGGACTCATAGCCTGTCGCCAACCGAGGATTTAAAATTCCAGTACTACCGGCAAACTCACGATAAACGAAACCGTTATCAATATGCCAGCACGCCATTGATGATCGATCAGGGGCATCGCTCGGAACGGGATGACTTTGAGTTCCAGCATACCCTCTCACCGCTGGACAATTTAAAGATGGCCTGGGGCGCCGGGATGCGCAATGACAGGGTCATTTCCACTTACTACCTTGGGCAAACAACGCCATCACGCAATAACAAAATATACCGGCTGTTTGGCAGCCTTGCCTGGAACATTACCGATGAGACCCTGCTGAATCTTGGCGCAATGCTGGAAGACTACCAGATCACGGGTTCCGAATTTTCTCCTATGCTGTCACTAAACCATAACCTTTCCGATACCGACACCATTCGCGTGTCCGCTTCTGGCGCCATTCGTGCACCAGGACTGATCGAAGAATACACCGATGTTCAACTTGCCGGCAGCAGCATCGTTTATGACGCAAGCAAACTGGAGCCAGAACGCATCCGCGCCTATGAAATCGGTTATATCGGCCGTTTTCCCCGCTACAGAGCCAGCCTGGATCTAAAACTTTACCGTGAATATATCAGCAACCTGATTAGCCTGGCCGCCGCAGATGCCGCCGGCAACCTGCCCTATCATTTTGCCAATCTGGATAATGTTAAAACTCGAGGCCTGGAAGCCACGCTTAGCTTCAGACCAAACCAGAAACTGCGGCTGGAACTCAGTTACGCCCATGCCCGTATTCAGTCTACTGATATACGCAACACCACCCAGTATGCCAACAGCTCACCGGACAATAGTTTTAGTCTGCAGATCATCCAGCGTTTTCCCCATGGTTATCAGGGCAGCCTGAATGTTTTTTATAACTCGGTAATGAAGCAACTGGCGACTGAGGATATGCGCTCAGACAATACCCGTGTCAATCTCCGCCTGAGCAAACGCTTCAAGCTTGCAGACAATAACGCTGAAGTTGCTTTTATAGTACAGAATCTACTTGACGAATTCGAAGCAACCCGATTGAGGAACGTTGCCGAAAGAAGGAGTTATCTTTCCCTGAAACTGGAATTCAAATAACCTGATATCATAATGTCACAGTTCGACAAAATTCGGTATCCATTCTGCTCAGCCCTGTTGCTGCTTTTCTTTTGCATTAGCCTGACACTCCCAACCCAGGCCAGGGGAAAAGAGGACCTCGATGTTGTCGTGGTATTGAGCAAAGATACCCGTCCCTACCAGCAATTTTATAACCAGCTTAAAACAACACTGGCATCAGAGACTCAACAAAATATTAGCTTTCATGTATCTCATTCGGATATAAGCAAATTTATTTCTAAATTATATAATACTGGCATTAAGCCTGACTTCATCGTTACTGTCGGTACTCGTGCCATGCGGGAAGTGATGAAAACAAATGTTTCGGCACCGGTTATATTTTCACTGATACCCGCCTCCAGTTACCTGCATAGCAGGCAAAAAAACCACCATTGCAAAACAAAGGGGCATTGTAGCGCCGTCTATCTGGAACAGCCTGTTGACAGGCAGTTTTCTATTATTAAAAAGGGACTCCCTGATATTCGCCGTTTAGGTATAATCCTGGGTGCCACTTCAGCAGGCCAGCAAGACCGCATTACCCAGGCAGGAAAAAGATACGGCATTGATGTCAGCATTGAAGTAGCCGGGAAAGACGATAACCTTATCATGCTGACTGATAACCTGAGCAAAACAACTGAGGTCCTGCTAGCCATTCCTGATCCGGATGTTTATAACCGAAGAACTGCAAAAGGTATTCTGATCAATACCTATAAATATAAAGTTCCATTTATCGCTTATTCGCATGGTTTTGTTCGCGCCGGCGCTCTGTTCAGTATCTATTCCACTCCCGAGCAAATCGCCAGACAGACAGGCATGATGCTAATACGAGCAATACTATCTCCGAACCGGAAGCTTCCGCCAGCGGAATATCCTGATGCCTTCAAAGTCGAGCTCAATCCTGCAGTAATGCGTTCCCTGCGCGACATAATTAACTTTGATGATTCAATATTGGACAGCCAATGAGAAAATCACATGAATAACCTGAGTATAAAATCAAGGGTTTTGTTGATCGCGATTCTGCCCATGTTTATAACCGCATGTCTGCTTTCGATCACCTTTGTAAATGAAAGGTTGAAAGACACAGAAGTCGCATTAAAAGAAAAAGGGCAAACCATTTCAAGATACCTTGCGCCGGCGCTCGAATACGGTATTTTATCTGGCAATCATAAATACCTCGAGACCCTGGTCAAAAACACGCTATCTATACCAGAAATAAACTCCGTTACAATAATGGATTCTAATCAGCATATTCTTGTACGCCAAAATAGCTATGAAGAAAATACTGATGATTCAGCCAAAAATATACCACAAAGCATGTTTTTCTCTACCAATATATATCGCTCAGAGATCGGCCTCGATGAAATTAACAGTTATGACGAGCAAAAAACAGACGCCACCCATGAAGTGATTGGGGTCCTGGTTGTCGAAATATCGCGTGACGGAATAAGCCGGGCACAGAAGGAAATAATTTATAACGGACTCTTGATCACTCTTGTTTCCCTGTTCCTGACTATTATCATGGCGTTATATTTCTCAAGGACGGTTATTTCCCCCATTGCCCTGTTAACAAAAGGTATTCATCGCATACGTGACGGCATACTGGGAGAAAGAATTTACACCGGTGCGGGTGGAGAAATCGCTGTTCTTGAAAATGGCATCAATAACATGTCGGCCTCATTAGAAATTGCCCAGCTGCGGGAAAAAGAGCGTGCTGATGAAACCCTCTTTATTGAAAAATCCAAGGCACAAATCACGCTTGAAGCCATTGGTGAGGGCGTCATAACGACTGACATCAACGGCTATATTTCCTACCTGAATCCTGCCGCAGAAAATCTTCTTGGGGTAAATATAGATTATGCGATGGGCAAGCATCTACATGATATTTTCCACGTCAATAATATTTCAAAAACAGCAGGCATGCATCTGCACGAAATTTTTCACATCAACAATAATTCTAAACCAGAAAGCATCGATTACCCTCTGTCAGTCTGCCTGAAAGAAGGTAAGTCGGTGCGCCATGATGACCCCCTGATTCTAATTAGTACTAATGGGACTGAATTTATTATACGAGACAATGCCACTCCACTTCGTACTCGCAATGGAAAAATTGCTGGGATGGTGCTGATATTTCATGATTTCACACATATTCAACGAATATCTGATCAGCTTGCTTATCAGGCAACACATGATGAGCTTACCGGACTCAGGAATCGGCGTGAGTTTGAACGCAGACTGGACGAACTCATTACCAACTCAAATTTTAAAATTCACGAACACGCACTCTGCTTTCTTGATCTCGACCAGTTCAAAGTTGTCAACGATACCTGCGGCCATATCGCCGGGGACGCCCTGCTGAAGGAAATATCCCGACTTCTTCATTCCCAGGTTCGACATAATGATCTAATCGCCAGACTTGGCGGGGATGAATTTGGCATCATCCTTGTTAACTGTCCGATAAAACAGGCAGTGCTAATCGCTGAAAATATCAAGAACACTATAAAACAGTATCAATGCAAGTGGGAACAACATGTTTTTGATATAGGCGTGAGTGTTGGCCTGGTGCCTGTTGTGTCGGCTAACTGCTCGCCTGCGGAAATTATGATTAATGCTGATACCGCCTGTTATATCGCCAAGGACAATGGCAAAAACAGGATCCATGTGTATCAGGCTACCGATCATGATTTTCTCAAGCGTCATGATGAAATACGCTGTTTGCAGAAAATTAACCAGGCCCTGGATAAGGGGGACTTCGAACTTTACGGTCAGACCATCGCGCCAACTGATGGGCGTTCCAGAAAACTAAAATATGAGGTGCTTCTACGTCTCAGAGATAATGGCAAACTAGTGCGACCAGTTGATTTCCTGTCAACCGCTGAGCATTACAGCCTGATGCCTGAAATTGATCGATGGGTTATAAAATCATTTATTAGCTTACTCGAAAAAAATGGCGTTTCTAATTTCAAGGATGAAAAATATATATTTAACATTAATATATCAGGACAGTCTCTGTGTAACGATGGCTTTCTCGATTTTATTGTCCAGCTGTTTGAATCGAGTCCGATCAGTCCGTATTTAATTACCTTTGAAATCACCGAAACGGCTGCTATTCATAATTATGAAGTGGCAATCAATTTGATGAAGCAGTTACAAAAACTGGGCTGCGCTTTTGCACTGGATGATTTTGGCAGTGGTCTCAGCTCTTTCCGTTATCTCAGGGAACTGCCAGTCGATTATCTGAAAATTGATGGCTATTTTATAAGAACTATTGAAAGCAACGAAATAAACCAGTCGATTGTCGATGCGATCACCCGGATCGCACGCGCATTAAATCTAGAAACTATTGCCGAATTTGTTGAATCTGAGGAAACCCGACAGGCCCTGAAAAAATTTAAAATCGACTATATTCAGGGCAGTGCGATTGAAATGCCTGTTCCCATGGTTGAAATCCTTTCAAGGTTCAAAAGCTGATAAAAGGTTATGGGTTTTACTATATGATAAAATCAGCTGGAGCTTAAGGCCGATACCAGTCAAGCTTCTCGTGCAGGTTAACCACTTCACCAACAATGATCAGTGTGGGTGGCTTGACCTTTTTCTCCTGCACCAGTTGTGGCAGGGTTTCCAGTGTGCCGATGTGCACACGCTGATCCGGACTGGTGCCTTTTTCCACCAGCGCCGCCGGCATGCTCTCGGACAGACCATGTTCGATCAGTTTACTGCACAGGTTATTGATGCTGTGCAGGCCCATATAAAACACGATGGTCTGATTGGGATGCGCAATCGCCTCCCAGTTGAGATCGCTGCTGCCATCCTTGAGATGGCCTGTAACGAACATACAGGACTGCACATAATCACGGTGCGTCAGTGGAATCCCGGCGTAGGAGGCGCAACCCGCCGCCGCAGTAATGCCCGGCACCACCTGAAACGGTACACCCTCTTCCATCAGGGTTTCAATCTCTTCACCGCCACGACCAAAAATAAAGGGATCGCCGCCTTTCAGACGCAGCACCTTCTTACCCTGCTTTGCCAGACGCACCAGCAGGGAGTTGATGTTTTCCTGTGGGATCGTGTGCTTATCACGTTCCTTGCCGGCATAGATAAACTCGGCATCACGGCGCACCAGATCCATGATCCCCGGTGAAACCAGCCGGTCATAAACAACCACATCGGCCTGTTGCATCAGGCGCAGCGCCTTGAAGGTCAGCAGCTCCGGATCACCCGGACCGGCACCCACCAGAAATACTTCACCCTGCATGTCAGGCGCTTCACCGCCTTCCACCGCCTGTTCCAGCAGTTCACGCGCTTCACTGTCCTTGCCTGCGACCAGTTTATCCGCCACCGGTCCGGCAAGAATAACTTCCCAGAAACGACGAATCTCATTGCTACTGGAAAAACGCTGCTTGACCCGGTCGCGAAAACTTTCCACCAGCATGGCCAGACGACCGTAGGCGGTGGGAATATAGGTTTCCAGGCGCGCGCGTAGCAGGCGCGCCAGAACCGGCGAAGCGCCGCCGGTGGAAATAGCGATCTGTACCGGTGAACGATCAATAATCGAGGGCGTGATAAAGCGGCACAGCTCGGGATCATCGACAACATTGACCGGGATGCCTTTCTCGCTGGCCGATTCCGAAACCTGCCTGTTCACATCACGCTTGTCGGTTGCAGCGATGATCACCACCCGATGATTAACATCATTCGGCTGAAATTCACGTGCAAGATATTCAATCTCACCTGCATCGGCATGGCTTTGCAGTTCAGAACACAGCTCGGGTGAGATCACGGTAACCCTTGCATTGGCCCGTTGCAGCATAAAGACCTTACGGGAAGCCACCTGTCCACCACCTACTACCAGGCAGGACTGGCCTTCGACATTCATAAAAATAGGCAGGAATTTCACACACAACCTCGATCTTCAGGGAAAACAGAATTGGCGGTATTATCCGCAAAAAATACAAATGGACGCAAATTAATATCCGA
>CAZIJT010000140.1:0-6575 GCA_964539595.1 uncultured Thiohalophilus sp.
CGCAATGCCCCTACGGCTGAAGCCGTACCTACAATGTCCAGATATAATCCTTTGCGTTCTTAGCGCCTTAGCGTCTTTGCGTTGAAATCTTTTCTATATCACCATCAATTCCGCACGCAACGCCCCTACGGCCTTGAGTGCTTCAAGTATGGCCACCAGATCACTGGGGGAAGCTCCCACTTCGTTGACCGCACGGACGATTTCATCCAGCGAAACACCGGGGTTGAAAACAAACATGGGATCAGATTTTTCCTCTATGGCAATATTTGACCGTGGCACCACCACGGTATTGCCGCCAGACAGCGGCGCGGGCTGGCTAATGGTTGGATCCTCGGTAATAGTAACGGTCAGACTGCCATGTGACACCGCCGCTGGCAATACATGCACATATTTGCCAATCACCACGGTGCCCGTTCGAGAATTAACAATGATTCTGGCAACCCCTTCAGCCGGGGTCATGGTCAGATTTTCCAACATCGAGATGAACGCCACCCGTTGCGAGGAATCCATCGGTGCGCTAACAGAAACAGAACCTGAATCAACACTATAGGCCGTTCCCAGACCAATGGATTTATTGATGGCATCGGTCAGGCGCTTGGCGGTGGTGAAATCAGGTTGATTCAGGTTAAGGACAATATCCTTACGGCTGCCAAACGGCGTATCAATCACCTGCTCAACCGACGCGCCATTAGGTATCCGTCCAGCGGTTGGAATATTCTCGGTAATACTGGAACCATCCGAGCCCTGAGCACCAAAACCACTAACAATGATATTACCCTGCGCCACCGCATAGACCTGATTATCCGCGCCTTTTAGCGGTGACATCAACAGCGTACCGCCACGCAAACTCTTGGCATCCCCCATTGACGATATGGTGACATCAATGGTCTTGCCAACTTTGGAAAAGGCTGGCAGGGTGGCATGGATCATGACTGCTGCTGTATTGTCCGGTTTGAGATTCATCTTTTGTGGCAGGGTCACGCCGAGTCGGCTGAGCATGTTACGAATGCTCTGGCTGGTAATATCTCGTCCGCCGGTGCCATCACCCGTGCCATTCAGCCCTACTACAATGCCGTAACCGATTAACTGGTTACTGCGCACCCCGGCAATTTTTGCCACATCTTTGATCCTGTCAGCTCGGGCAACGCCGCTACTGAGGCCGAGCATCATAATAATCCCAACGATGATGGTAAAACTGAGTTCTTTGGTTGATAACATTTTGAAGCGCTCCTTTTCGTTACGCTATTCCAAGCAAGTTGTTTGCCAAACTTGTACGACTGAAGTCGTACCTACAAGTATTTATAGTTGTATGTGTGGCTAAAAGTCATATCTACAGTATTTATGCTCACATGTAGGTACGGCTTCAGCCGTACATCAATACGGCCAGACACCACTCTGGAAGAAACGCGCCAGTGGCCCCATGCTATTGGCCGAATCCAGCGCCCCATCACCGGCATAGGCAACATAAACATTAGCGACACGGCTGGAGTCAATGGTGTTATCAGGCTGAATATCCAGTGGCCGCACAATGCCCGAGAACTGAATCATTTCTTCTGACTGATTCAGGGTTACCAGTTTCTTGCCTTTAACGACCAGATTACGATTGGGCAAGACTTCAGCAACCACGACCGTAATCGTACCGCTGAAAGTACTGTTCATCGAGCTGGTTCCCTGACCGGAAAATTCACGCCCGGCTTCAATATTATTTTCCAGCACTTCAATACCTTCCTTGTTCGTGATCTTCTGCCCGGCCAGGGTCGGCCCTGGCATTTCTACGGTTTGATCTTTGGAGGTATTGGTGTTCGAACTGGAACTGGCGTTGGTATTTTCCTGTAAGTTAATTGTCAGAATGTCACCCACTGCATGGGCGGTAACATCCTGAAACCAGCCCAGGCTCATACCTTGTTGGTAAATTGCACCATTGTCATTACGCGGCAGATTGGTCACCTTGGGAGCAGCCGGATCAAAACTGTCACCACGCGGTTTGAAGGTAATCCCGCACCCCTGTTGCAGCCCCATGCTGGCAACCAATCCTAGACAAACTAAAATTTTTGATATGTTCATGTGCTTACCTGTTGAGGATTACAGATTATTATTCACGTATTGCAACATTTCATCAGCAGTAGAAATCGCCTTGGAATTCATTTCATAGGCACGCTGAGTTTCAATCATATTTACCAGTTCTTCGACAATGTTGACGTTGGAACTTTCTAGTGCGCCCTGCACCAGTGATCCTCGACCCTGAGAATCGGGGTTACCGACTCGCGCTGAACCGCTGGCCTTGGTTTCCAGATAGAGGTTTTCACCCACGGGTTCCAGACCAGAGCGATTAATAAAATTTGCCAGTTGAATATTACCCACCTGAGCCGGATTAGGGTTGCCCGGTTGTACCACCGAGACTACGCCATCACGGCCAATGGTAACGCTCTGTGAATTGTCGGGAATAATGATACTGGGTTCGAGCTTATATCCGGATGAAGTAACCAGTTCACCATTTGAATTCACCTGAAACTCACCGGTGCGGCTATAGGCAATGGTGCCGTTGGGTTGCAGAATTTGAAAATAACCCTGCCCCTGAATCGCAATATCCAAAGAATTATTTGTTTGTAAAATACTACCTTGAGTATGCATTTTCTGGGTTGCTACTGTGCGCACACCCGTGCCCAAATACAGCCCCGAAGGTAACTCGGTATCCTGGCTACTCTGCCCACCGGCCTGCCGTACATTTTGATACAGCAAATCTTCGAATACCCCGCGCGAACGTTTAAAACCTGTCGTATTAACATTAGCGAGATTATTACTGATAACCGACAAACGATTTGTTTGTGCCTCAAGGCCGGTCTTTGATATCCACAGAGAACCACTCATTTGCTCTACTCCACTATATGTTCGCCTTCAGGCAAACTTATTTGCTAATTGATGTTATGACAAACGTAAAATTTGTGCGGTGCGCTCATCATTCTGCTCAGCTATTTTCATCATCTTGGTCTGCACTTCAAACTGGCGGGCAATTTCAATCATATCTACTAATGCCGCAGCCGCATTAACATTACTGCCTTCCAACGTTCCAGAAATAATATGTCCATCAGCATCGGCTTCCGCTTCACTACCATCTTTCAAACGCAGCAGCCCATCTTCACCTTTGTAGAGTTCTGATAATTGCGGTTTTACAACCTTGATGCGATCAACTTCACGAATAGATAAGGCTTCATCCCCTTCGGCAATAACACTGATAGTGCCGTCCACGCCAATTTCAAGTTTCTGAAAGGGCTTGATACTAATAGGACCATTCTCACCGATAACCGGATAGCCTGACCCGGTTACCAGTTGGCCTAATGTTGTCACCTGTAAATCACCGGCTCGGGTATAAGCCTCTTTACCATCCATGCCCTGCACTGCAAGAAAACCATCATCCCGAATAGCAATATCCAGATCACGTCCGGTAGCCATCATCGCACCCCGCGAAAAATCAGTACCGGGGCGTTCGGCCATTGCATACACCCGAGAAGGATGACCATCGCCATACAGGGGCATACTGCGCATAGCAGCAAAGTCGGCACGAAACCCCGTAGTATTACTATTCGCAATATTATTGGAGGTCACCGCCAGCGCCTGCATGTTTTGCTTGGCGCCGGTCATGGCTATGTACAACATATGATCCATGCTTAATTCCTGCCCTTACTAGCGGATGTTGATAATGGTTTGGGTAATAGTATCGGCAGTGGTGATCACCTGCGCATTGGCCTGGAAGTTTCGTTGCGCTTCGATCATCCCTACCAGTTGCCCGGTAAGATCGACATTCGATCCTTCTAGCGCGCCTGACTGTAGTACTCCAAGACTGCCTGAACCGGCTGTACCCACCAAGGCCGATCCTGATGCAAAGGTTTCTGCCCAGGCGGTATCCCCTAGTTGTTGCAGGCCATTAACATTGGCAAAGTCCGCCATGCTTACCTGCCCTAGCACTCGGGCTTGCCCATTGGTATAACGCGCTTTGATAATGCCCGAATCACCAATATCAAAACCACTCAGGCGACCAGAAGCATAACCATTTTGCGTTAACGCACTAACATTGAAGCGGCTACCAAATTGAGTCGTCGGTGTATTGGAAAGTAAGTTGATTTCGATATTGAGTGGATCAGCACCGGTTTCCAGCGCGATATTCTCATAGTTGATCACACCGGGAGGCACGGGTGTTCCATTAATCGAGGTCAACGCACCTGCACCATCGAACATCAATTGATCGCTGGTATAGGGTGGCGCGGTTCCGCCTTTGGCATCCTTACCATCGACAAACATGTGGGTCTCCCACTGGTTAGGCGTATCCGTCTTAACGTAGTACATAGTTGCCAGATGCGAAGTACCCAACGAGTCATACATGGTTAATGAGGTTGAGTGATTAAACGAGTTGGGAACTTCTGGATCAAAGGGCTGGGTGGTGGGACGTACCTGTGAACTATCCAGGTTAACGCCAACATCCAGCTTAGCCGTTGCACGCGGATCAATATTAGAATTATCCAGACGTAGGGGCCCCACTGAACCGGTTACATTACCGTTGTCATCGGCATTGTTGACTACCAGCTTGTTGCCTGCACCATTGACCACAAAGCCATCTCGATCTACCTGAAAGGAACCCGCGCGGGTATAAACCCGTGAACCATTATCATCGAGAATGAAAAAGCCGCGACCATTAATAGCCATGTCCAACTTGTTCTCGGTAAAGCCAATATTACCCTGGCCAAACTGCTGTTTCACTTCAGATAGCCGAACACCCGCACCAATCGCATTCGATGCCGCACCATCGGTTGCCGCATAAACATCGGCAAACTCGGCACGCGACTCTTTAAAACCGGTGGTACTAGCATTGGCAATATTATTGCCGATAACTTTTAAGTCTTCAGATGCGGCGTTAATACCGCTGAGCGCTGATCGAAATGGCATGGTCTAATCCTCTTTGTTGTCTACTAAAACGCTGTCTACTAAAATGCTATTTACTAAAACCTTAACGACTAAAATATTTGTTTAACTGAACTCATGACAGTTGCGTCACCATTGGCTAGATTTAATGTCATACCCTGCGCATTCGCGCCCAATGAAACACTTTCAACAGAATCCATCACCAGCGTCTTTACTGACTGCTGTTTACCCTCGGCAACAATTTCTGCCTTAATGCTGTAATTACCGGCGATGGCTCGGCCATCATTCACCAGCTCACCTTCCTGATCGAGACTCTGTTTCATTCCATCCCATTTGAAATTCACCAGTCCCTTTGACTGGCTACCCATGTCCAGAGTTTTTACTTCCTGTCCCTGTGAATCCATGATATGAATTTTCAGGTTTGAACTGCTGGCGGGAAGTTCAACTGCGCCACTGATTTCACCCTGAGGTGCCAACTTTGCAACATTACCGGGGATTAACACTTTACGTCCGACCATGCTCGAAGCTTGCAGGGCATGACTGGATTTCAAGGTATCGGATAATGACGCAAAGGAATCCTTAATATCTTTTAGGCCGCTAACTGCGCTGAACTGCGCCATCTGTGTTAAAAATTCGCCATCTTCCATCGGCTTGAAAGGATCCTGATTATTCATCTGCGTTAGCATCAGTTTCATGAATTCTTCCTGACCTAACTTGGGCTGTTCTGCCGCCTGTTGTTTAACGGTCTTGGTCAGACCCAGACTTTCAAATGAGGTGACACTGGACTTATTGATATTTTCCATACGTTATCTCCTACTGCCCCATCGACAAGGTTCGCATTAACATTTGTTTGGCGGTATTCATGACTTCCACATTGGTTTGATATGAGCGTGAAGCTGAAATCATGTTGGCCATTTCCTCAACCACGTTAACATTGGGCATATACACATAACCCTCAGCATCGGCCAGTGGATGTCCCGGCTGGTATTCCTGTCGCAACGGCTTCTGACTTTCTACAATACCCATGACCCGCACACCTTTCACTGCACCGTCCCCTGATTCAAACTCATCGACAATGGCAGCAAACACCGGTTGCCTTGCGCGATAAGTTTCACCGGTGCTGCTACTGGCACTATTCGCATTGGCCAGATTACTGGAGGTCGTATTCAAACGAATAGTTTGTGCATGTAATGCTGAACCCGCCGTATCAAATAAATTAAACAGTGACATAATTATTCACCCCTCAAGGCTGACATCATTTTATTGATACGCCCACTTAAGATTTGCAGGCTGGTTAAATAGCGCATGGAGTTTTCAGTAAATTCCGCCATCTCAACTTGCGCTTCTACTGTATTGCCATCCAGTGAAGGTTGCAGTGGCTGCCGATACATAAGCTCGGCACCAAAAATGTAGCCCTCGGGCTGCATGTGTCTGCTACTGGTGGTGGTAAGCGGTTGAGCAAAGCTGGCTGATTCTGCCTGCGACATAGCCGCCTTGAAATCCAGATCCTGTGCTTTATACCCGGGGGTGTCCGCATTGGCCAGATTCGCGCCCAGAATGCGCGCACGCTGTGCCTGCATATTGAGTGCTTGCTCATGTGGTCCAAGAATACTGTCAAAACTCATCGGCATACTGTTTGCCCTTTGTGCTCGTTATTGTTT
>CAZIJT010000141.1:0-1623 GCA_964539595.1 uncultured Thiohalophilus sp.
TAAAAACATCCTGGGAAAATATTCTGGCAGGCAAAAGCGGGATCAGCATGATCACTGAGTTTGACGTGTCTAATTTTTCTACCCGCTTTGGCGGCGTAGTGAGGGACTTCGATGTCAGTACGGTGCTGTCTGCCAAAGAAGCCAAGAAAATGGATCCTTTCATCCACTATGGTCTGGCCGCGGCGAAAGAAGCGATTGAAGATGCCGGGCTGGAAGTGACGGATGACAATGCTGAACGTATCGGTGTTGCGGTAGGGTCTGGTATTGGTGGACTGCCGGGTATTGAGAAAGGTCACAACGCTTTTCTCAAGGGGGGGCCGCGCAGAATCTCACCATTCTTTATTCCCAGCAATATTATCAATATGATCTCGGGCAACCTGTCGATCATGTACGGCATGAAAGGGCCGAACATTGCGCTGGTCACGGCTTGCGCGACGGCAACCCATAGCATTGGTGATGCGGCACGTATCATCGAATACGGCGATGCTGATGTGATGATTGCCGGGGGCGCAGAAAAAGCTACCGGTACCATGGCGCTGGGTGGCTTTGGTGCTGCCCGCGCATTGTCCTGCCGTAATGATGATCCACAAACTGCCAGCCGTCCCTGGGATGCCGAACGCGATGGTTTCGTGCTTAGCGATGGCGCGGGTGTGGTGGTGCTGGAAGAATATGAACATGCGAAAAAACGCGGCGCGAAAATTTATGCCGAGGTGGCTGGCTATGGCATGAGCGGCGACGCTTATCACATGACCATGCCCGCCAAAGGTGGTGAAGGTGCGAAGCGTTGTATGCAGATTGCATTGAAAAATGCCGGGATTAATTCTGATGCGGTGAACTATATCAATGCACATGGCACTTCAACACCGGCGGGTGACAAGGCCGAAGTCGATGCGGTTAAAGGCGCGTTTGGTGATCACGCTAATAGACTGGCAATGAGTTCGACCAAGTCGATGACCGGTCACGCACTCGGTGCCGCGGGTGGACTGGAAGCGATCTTTACTATTTTATGTATTCGCGATCAGGTTGCCTCACCCACTATTAATATCATCAATCCCGATCCTGACTGTGATCTTGATTTTGTGCCCGATAGCGCGCGTGAAATGAAAATTGATGTGGCGCTGTCTAACTCTTTTGGTTTTGGTGGAACTAACGGCACGCTGGTTTTTAGCAAACCGAGCTAAGTTTTTTTCAGCCAACGTCGGAAAAATGTGAGCTGATGGTGGGCGATGCCCACCCTACCATTTGAATTATCATTCTGTAGGGTGGGCATCGCCCACCAGAATCTAACCATGCCCTTGATCCAACGACATGCCGGTCTATCTGATCTAACTGCACTCCAGCAGTCTAATCCTGAACGCTATCCTTTTTTATTGCAAAGCTCCACCAAGGGTGGTGAAGCGGCTAATGGCCGTTACGATATCCTGTTTGCTTTTCCGGGTGAGCGTCTTCGACTAAGTGCCGCAGGCGGTCTCGAAGGTCATCGTGCCGGGGAGAACCATGATTTTCTTGGGGCACTGGATCACTGGTGGCGTGAGGAAGAAAAAAACAGTATTGCCAATGACTCGGTCCTGCCATTTCAGGGCGGCTGGTTTTTATATCTGGGTTACGAATTAGCGGGGCAGA
>CAZIJT010000141.1:1723-6473 GCA_964539595.1 uncultured Thiohalophilus sp.
CTGCCATTTCAGGGCGGCTGGTTTTTATATCTGGGTTACGAATTAGCGGGGCAGATTGAAACACGCCTGCAACTGCCAGAGCCTGTATCAGAACAACCCATTGCTGAGGCGGTGCGCATTCCTGCTGCGATTATCAATGATCATTTAAACAATGAAACACTGCTATTAACAGAATCTACTGCTGCCGAGAAAATGGATATCTTGATCGCTGATCTGGGCGCAGTATCGACAGCCGCGTCGGCGAGTGAAATTGTAATAACGATGCAGGCCGATCCTGAGTCCCGTTATTTGCAACAGACCGCGCGCGTTAAGCAATATATTTATGATGGGGACGTATTTCAGGTCAACCTGTCACGTAAATGGCAGTCGCAGTTACCCTCGGCACTTGATACGGCCAATCTCTATCGGCAACTATGCCAGAAAAATCCCGCACCCTTCTCGGGTCTGGCATATCTGCAAGGTTTAACCATCATTAGTTCTTCACCGGAACGTCTGGTGCGAGTAAACAAGCGTCAGATCGAAACACGCCCGATTGCCGGTACTCGACCCCGTCATGCACAGGGTGAACAGGATCAGGTTTTAAAATCTGAATTGATTGCACATCCCAAAGAACGTGCCGAACATATTATGTTGATCGATCTGGAACGCAATGATCTTGGCCGCATCTGCAAACCCGGTAGCATCGAGGTGGATGAACTGATGGCGATAGAATCCTATGCACATGTGCATCACATCGTTTCCAATGTGTGTGGTCAGTTACGCGATGACATCAGCCCAGCCGAGGTGATTCGCGCGGTGTTTCCCGGTGGCACCATTACCGGTTGTCCGAAAGAACGTTGCATGGCGATCATCGCTGAACTGGAACAGGAAGCCCGCGGTGCCTATACCGGCTCGATGGGCTATCTTAATCTTAATGGCGATATGGATCTAAATATTTTAATTCGCACTATTACCACTGACTCAGAACATATTACTCTGCGCGCCGGTGCTGGACTGGTGGCGGATTCGGATGCACAAAAAGAATTGCAGGAAACGCTACATAAAGCTCGTGGCATGTTGCTGGCTATCGGTGAGGCGCAATGACAATGCTGATTAATGGCCAGACAACGGATCACCTCAGCGCACGGGATCGCGGCCTGCACTATGGCGATGGTCTGTTTGAAACGCTGGCCGTGATCGATGGGTGTTGCCCGTTCTGGGATCGACACATGCGGCGCTTGCAACACGGTTGTCAGCGCCTGCAATTACCGATTCCAGATATAGCCGTGTTGCAGGCTGAAGCACAACAGCTTATCGAAAATGAAACTCGCGCAGTATTGAAGCTGATTATCACTCGCGGCGAAGCTGGGCGTGGTTATCGTTATCCTGAACCGACACAGGCCACACGCATACTAATCTGTCAGCCCTGGCCAAACCATCCAGTACAAAACTGGCAGGACGGTGTGCAGGTTCGTTTTTGTGATACAACCTTGGCGCGTCAACCTAAGCTTGCCGGACTTAAGCATCTTAACCGGCTGGAGCAAGTGTTGGCGCGGAATGAATGGCAGGATCTGAATATTGCCGAAGGTTTGTTGTCAGATGAAAACGGCAATGTGATCGAAGGCACGATAAGCAATCTATTTATGCTGCAAAATGGTATTTTGCATACACCTGATTTGTCCCACTGTGGCGTCGCCGGTATTATGCGAGAAGTTATTCTCGAACTTGCTGCAAGTGAAGGCATTCCCATTAATATTGCTACTATAAAAAAAGAACACTTGCTCAAGGCCGACGAGATTTTTCTTAGTAATAGTTTGATTGGCCTGTGGCCGGTTAAGCGATTGCATGGACAGGCCTTTACAAAAGGTGACGTCAGCCAGAAGTTACAACACCTTATTAACCGGGATATTTCACTTATACATGTCTAAATTGCTATACCGATTGATTGCCGTCTCCATTCTTGCCGCCGCCATCGGGGGTGGCTGGCTGTGGAATGATTACCGGATTTTCCTACAAACACCGATGACCGTTCAGCCCCTGAGTTATACACTGGAAGCCGGTGCGAACCTCACGCGAGTGGTGCGCGATCTGGCGCAGCAGGGCGTGATTACAAAACCGCGCTATCTATTGTTCTATGCGCGGCTACAGGGCAATGCCAATCGGATTGGCACCGGTGAATATTTGCTTGACGCCGGTACTACACCGGCTGAATTTTATCAGCAACTGGTTGAGGGCAAGGTGGTTCAACATGCGCTGACTATTGTTGAGGGCTGGAGCTTCCGACAGATGATGGGGGCGCTCAATGCCCATCCGCAGATAAAACATTCTCTGGCTAATGCCTCAGATGCGCAAATTATGGACGCTATCGATCATATGGGTGAACACCCAGAAGGTCGTTTTTTGCCTGACACCTGGCACTTTCCCCGTGGTATGTCCGACGTGGATTTTCTGCGCCGTGCCTATGCGGCGATGCAAGCCTATTTAAACCATGCGTGGGAATCACGCGACATGAGCCTGCCGCTAAAAACGCCCTATGAGGCTCTGATTTTAGCGTCTATCGTTGAGAAGGAAACCGGTCTGGCCAGTGAACGTCCGGCTATCGCCGGGGTGTTTATCCGCCGCCTGCAAAAACGTATTCGTCTGCAAACCGATCCCACGGTCATTTACGGCATGGGCGCGCGTTACAAGGGCAATATTCGCCGTAGTGATCTGAAACGCGATACGCCCTATAACACCTATCGGCGACACGGCCTGCCACCGACGCCAATTGCCCTGCCGGGTCGGGCGGCGATTCAGGCGGCCTTGCATCCGGAGCCGGGGAAGGCGCTGTATTTCGTTGCTCGCGGTGATGGCAGTCATTATTTTTCTGCAACGCTGGAAGAACACAACCGTGCCGTGATTAAATACCAGCTCAAGGGACGCAAGCGTTCTTTTTCTTCCTACAAGTCTGAAAATAAAAAATAATGCGTGGAAAATTTATTACCATTGAAGGCAGCGAAGGCGTCGGTAAAAGCAGCAACATCGCCTTTATTGAAAATTACCTGCTGGATGCAGGCAAAGATCTACTGCTGACCCGTGAACCGGGTGGTACGGAACTGGGCGAAGCAATTCGCGGCCTGTTGCTGGATGCCAAAAATACGGCGATGAGCAGTGACACCGAGCTGCTGCTGATGTTTGCCGCCCGTGCCCAGCATCTGGATCAGGTTATTCGCCCAGCCTTAGCCGCCGGTAAGTGGGTGATCTGTGATCGCTTTACCGATGCTACCTATGCCTATCAGGGGGGCGGACGCGGTATTGACGAGTCGCGCATCGCGGTGCTGGAACACTGGGTACAGGATGATTTACAAGCAGATATAACCCTGCTGCTGGACATGCCGGTGGCAGTCGGACTGGCGCGCGCGAGCAAGCGCAGTGCCCCGGATCGATTTGAGCAGGAAAAACTGGCTTTTTTTGAACGGGTGCGTTCGACCTATCTGGCGAGAGCAAAAAAATACGCTGAGCGTTTCCGGGTGGTCGATGCCGAACCCGCGCTGGCCACAGTGCAGGCGCAGATCCGCGCTATTCTTGATGATCTGCTAGCGTCATGACTGAATATTACCCCTGGCAACAAATACAGTGGCGCAATTTAAGCGAGCGTATGACACAGGGCAACCTGCCACACGCGTTGCTGCTGCATGGTCTGGCTGGGGTGGGCAGGGCTGATTTTGCCGCCCATTTTGCCTATGCGCTGCTGTGTCAGCAGAGAGCTGCCGATGGGCAAGCCTGTGGAACATGTTCCTCGTGCCTGCTCTATGTGGCTGGCAATCACCCGGATGTTCATTTAATTGAACCGGAGAAAGTGGGGGGGGCGATTAAAATCGATCAAATCCGCGCACTGATTGCTGAACTTGGCCTGAGTAGCCACAGTGGTGGCTATAAAGTCGTGATTATTCGCCCGGCTGAGGCTATGACTATCGCGGCTGCCAACAGTCTGCTGAAAACGCTGGAAGAACCGCCGACAAACACCGTGATTATGCTAGTGGTCGAACAGCTTTCCCGGCTACCTGCGACGGTGCGTAGTCGCTGCCAGAAAGTGCAGTTTATGTTGCCAGACAGTGCCACGGCAGAGCACTGGCTGGCGGGAAAAATTCCTGATCCTGAGATGGCGGGTTCCTTACTGGAAATAGCGCAGGGTGCGCCCCTCACCGCGCTTGCCGACGTTGAACGGGATTTGCCTGCACTGCGCCAGTCACTGCTTGAAGACTTGTTGGGGCTGGCAGAAGCTCGCTTTGATCCCGTAAAGATAGCAGGGGAATGGCTAAAGCTTGATCAGCCCATGCCGATAAAATACCTGCACGGCTGGATCAGCGACATGATTCGATTTCAACAGGTTCCTGCTAGTTTTGCAGACAGGTTGGCGTATCAAAAAATGCTACACTCCCTGTGCGGGCAGGTTGAAGTACAAAAACTTTATGCCTATCTGGATCGGGTTGCCGAATCACTAACATTGATGACACAATTGAATCCGCTTCCGATTATTGAATCGTTACTTATACACTGGGCAAACATGCCAAAACAAAGAACGATAACGCAGGGTTGATTAATTAATGAATGCAGCAGCACCGGGTGGCCGTCAGGGCATACTTTCACTGACCATCAAGGACAAAAGCGCCCTGTATGCGGCGTATATGCCATTTGTAAAAAACGGCGGTCTGTTTATTCCCACTAACAAAACCTACAATCTCGGCGATGAAGTTTTCATGTTGCTGACCCTGATGGACGACAAGGAAAA
>CAZIJT010000142.1:0-6467 GCA_964539595.1 uncultured Thiohalophilus sp.
CAGTTTGAGCATGACGATCTTGCGGCGTGGACGAAATTAACCATTGAGATGAAGGTCGCGGCGTCTTCATGCATATCAAACACTGAAGCTGCGTTACTTGAACTTAAACCAGTAATAGAAGGTCTGGGGAAAAGAGTTAAAGGTGAAGATATCGAGGTAACGAGAAAACGAATCAAATACAAAAAACAAAAAGAAGAACTGGATAAAATCCTGGCCAAATGTAATGTATACCTTGTCAGCAGCGATGAAATAGAAAAGAAGATTAGCCACGCAGAAAAATCGTTCTACAAACAAAAGTACCTGGTAAAAAGCCCGGACATAATTGATCTATTTATGCTCTATCTTGATAACCCGGTAGCGATATTAGAGGATTCAGGAGATTTTATATTCAATCATTCTGGCATAGCTGAGATTAACACCAGGGATCTTGCGTCAAGCACGGCTGCTGTTCTTGCTTTTATTTTTATGGGGGTCTGGCTGCGTAAAAAACTATTATCCCTTGAACATCGAAGGCAGTGGGGCGATAGTTTTTCTGAAAACTTAATTCGAGCAACACTGACGACACTGTCGCATTCGTCACCATATTTATTGGGTGCATCAGCCGCCGCGATCAGCTCTGTTGTCATCACTTCAGATATTAAAGAAACTCCTTTTGTCACACAATTCTTCACCAGTCTGGTTTTATTCTTTGTCTCTACCACCGTCATTAAATTACTGTTTTCACCAAACCCTCCTGCAAAGTTATTTTTGCCATTTTCGCCACTTATAGCAGAAACTATGGCAAGACGATTAAAAATACTGGCAATTTTGGGTTTGATCGGTTACCTGGCTTTTTATACGGTATTTTCAGAGAGCATCGTTGATTCCAATCTATTATTATTGCGCAGTGTTTTTTCGCTTATTTTCGTTCTAAATATTGTCTGGACATTACAGGCTCTGATCAAGTCACCCAGGTTTCCAAAACTGCGCTATATTTCGATGCTGGTTATTCTGGTGCTGATTATTTCATTGATTGTAGAGTGGATGGGTTACAGGAATCTGGCTTTCGTTAGCCGCCGAATTATCATACTGACGTTTATTACATTTATGCTGTTCGTCGGAATTTCAAAACTATTCAGGGATTTATTTAATTCCATAGATAAGGGAAGTTGTAAATGGTGTCAACGCATACATAAATCACTTGGCGTTGAAAAAAATGACAAAGTACCAGGTTTAATCTGGATTCGGTTTCTAACTACGATAATGATTTGGGGCTCATTTGCATTTCTATTAATAAATACTCTGGATTATAGTGGCAGCATTATTCAATATATTAAAAGCTATTTGGTGAATGGGTTTAATGTTGGTGATATTCGCATTGTGCCGGGTAGAATTTTATGGGCGGTATTAGTCTTTGGGACGATCATAATTTTTTCCAGCTGGATGCGTTCGCAGCTTGAAAATAACTGGCTCAAGATGACCTCTATGGCTCAGGGCGCACGTGATGCCCTGGTAACTATTACTGGTTATGTTATGTTCCTGGTTGCCGTAATGGCGGGACTGTCTGTCGCTGGCTTTGCGTTTGGTAATATAGCTATTGTTGCTGGTGCATTATCAGTGGGTATTGGTTTTGGTTTACAAAGCATTGTTAATAACTTTGTTTCCGGCCTTATTATCTTATTTGAGCGGCCAATTCGAAAAGGCGACTGGATTGCAGTCGGTGACACGGAAGGAATTGTAAAAGACATACAGATCCGTTCAACGCGCATTCAAACATTTGACCGCTGTGATGTTATTGTGCCTAATTCTGAGCTGATATCAAATCAGGTTACAAACTGGGTACTTTCAAGCAAAAGTGGCCGCGCCACCATCCCGGTTGGCGTGGCTTATGGCGCAGACACTGAAAAAGTGCGCGAAGTTCTGCTATCAATCGCTGAAGAAAATGATAATGTTGTTAAAATGGGGCCTGTTCCCAGGCCTGTCGTATTGTTCAGGGAATTTGGTGATAGCTCCCTGAATTTTGAACTGCGCATTTTTTTGCGTAATGTCGAGGATCGTTTAAGTGTCATTAGCGAAATTAATTTTGCTATTGATAAAGTATTTAGAAAAGAAGGCATTGAAATACCATTCCCGCAACGAGATTTGCATATAAAAACTCTACCGAAAGGTTTTTCGAAAGATAATAACCAGTAGATCGGGCATGTACCCATGGAAAAACTCCCCGAAGAAACCACCTTATGTACTTCGTATAATGTATATTATGTTAAATTGACGCCCCGAACTGAAAAGCGGCCTTTGCCAGTGAAGATCTGGCGCAGCCTGGCGCCAGGCTGCGGGGACTGGTGGACAGTTCAGGGTTTGAGGAATAACCCGGTTATGGAGCAAGGATTATTTATAGGATGCGGGCTCTCTGACTGCGGCTAACACCTTGCCATCCATGAGTACGGCAAGATAATGCGTATCAGTTGTCCCTTTGGTGTTGTTTTTCATTTGTACGAGATAATACCAGCGATTCTCTTTTTCATGATTAAGTATGGGTTTTAACTCAAACTCGTTGATAGTTGCGTTGGAAAATTCCGGGTTGAGGCTATTCCATTTTTTAACATCTTCAATAAGGTTTTTCACGCTAAGTGGAGGGGCGCCTTCAGATGGTTTCCAGTCTGGGGTGTTACGGATATCACTCTCGTTAACATAGATAATAACCCTGGCATCATCAAATGATTCAATCAGTACCAGTGGAAACTGGGCGGCAAGGACATTCTGGGCGATAAGAAAGGCAAAACCCGCCAGCAATCTTGATAACATTTCATTTCTCCGATAAAACTAACATTTGTTAAATTTTACCCTTGGATCTTATACTTGTCTAATCAGTATTTTGTGAGGAAATTTACCGCTCATAACGAAATCTTAACCAGGCAAAGGAACCCGTAAGCAAGCGTGTCGATGGATTTCGTTTCGCTCTACCCATCATCCTCCGGCTTTTCGCAGCAACCTACAGGGAAATAAACTCCCAGAGATTAACCTTCAAGACCAAGCAGGGGATCCAGTTCATCCATAATATCCAGCTCTGAAAGATCGTCGAAGCCACCTATATGTTTATTGTCAATATAAATCTGTGGAACAGTGTTGCGCCCACTTCGCTTGATCATTTCCCTGAGTTTTGCCTTGTCGCCATCGACGCGTATTTTATTGACCTTAACGCCCTTCTTTGCGAGCAATTTCTCTGCTCGACTACAAAATGGACAGTCAGGGGTATAGTACATAATCACTTTGGGCATGGTTTATTGACCTCACATAATCAACAGGATTAAGAAATTAGTTTTATTCCGTTTATATCGTGCAGAGAAAAATATTTATTTAGCGCATTGTCCATTTTTTGAATAATATTTTTGATCAGGGTATCTTTATTGTTCGCGCCAAATTTCAGTATCCCACTTAGTGATACACGGAGGTGATCCGGTGTTAGATGTGTGGTCAGGCCGTGCAGGGCATTACTCTGATTTGGGCGAACGTGGGGTAATACAAATATCTGTACGTGGGTCGAATCAAACTGTAATTCGCCTAGCAAGGGACGAAGGTGTGTGCGCAGCGATTGCTGGGTGAGATTCTCTAATAACCAGGCAATGCTTTCTGCGGTATTGTATAAATCAGAATCGATAATATCCTTGCCGTGAAAATAATCCAGTGCGGGATAATATCCCAGATGCTGTTCACGCACATAGAAATCGATCTGGCGCGCCAGTTCTATTCCAACAACATAAGGTGAAGCCGCAACATGCTGTTCAATAATGCTATGCATTATTTTCAAATCGATGCTCAGGGCAACTTTGCGGCCGGGTTGAATACTCATTAGACAGTAGCAGTTAGCAATTTTACCTGTTGCAGTATCGGATCAAATACAGGTGCAAGTTTTTTGCGCATCAGTGTGCCAATAGCATCACTGCGAGAGAATATCGGATTGACTATCTGTTCACTAATGGCGGAAAGTACCAGCATGGCGTGTAACATATCTTTGGCCTCCGGCAAGATATTAAGCATCTCTGCAAGCGCATCATCGGTTTGATTATCGATGAAGCCAGATGCGGTTTTCAGTATAACCTGAATATCCTCTTCTTTTTCCGGCATCAATTTGAGGTTACTAAAATAATCGTTGATAGCATTAAGCAGAGCAATAACAATATCCTGATTAGCCGGTTTTTTCATTACCGTGTTGACGGTTGCCAGCCAGGCCTGGCCCGGCGCTCCAAGCAGGCGCTGGAGCTGGCTGGCGATCAGGTTTCCTTTGCTGGAGAGTAGCGCCAGCTTTTCCTGATAATCCTGCAACGCCGGATGCGGTTTTCTTTCAGCCGGTAGCCTGTCAGGGCTGGCGATCAGGAAGCCCACCAGAAAAGCATTCTTACGCTGTCCCCTGCCCCACAGGTTCTGGCGCGTATCGGCTGAAACCAATTCGCCCTGTAGCACCAGTCGAACGGATTCAATGATGTCTTTTGCTTGTTCTTCAAATGGCAGAAACTCAATCAGGAATCCTGCCAGCTCGGATCCCATTTCGCCAGCCACAACGGCATCCTTCTTCAGCATACAGCGAGCATTGGCGGCGGTAGGCATAGCCCACCAGGCACGGCGCGCCAGTTCGTCGGTCAGGCCACTGGCATGGACAACGGCAATCACGGCTTCCGGTTCACCCAGTTGCAACAGGCGTGCAAGACTTTCATCCCTGGCCTGACCCATGCGAGTCCAGCGGCGCAGGAAAACCGGATAACCGCCAGGCGAGCCCAGCACCTTAGCTGAAATCAACTCTTTTATGGTTTTGAGGTAGTAATCATCCCGACAGTTGGGGTTGAGCTGCATTTTTGCTTCGCCTTTTTCCGACAGGCCATAGACGATCATTTTCGATTCATCGATACGAATAGCCTGCAGTTCCTGATTTAACAACACATTAAGACGAAGGCTGTCTTCACTTGATAATTCCATAAATTTTTTACTGTAGTAAAACAGATTAATTAATTCACTATGCAATGTTGGGCTTCGCTACGTTCAGCCCAACCCGCCTGTTTTCCCCCAGGCTGCACCTTAATTCAGTTGAATGCGTTGCCCCCAGGGCACCGGACTTTTGCCCTTGACCAGCCATAATACCGGATATTGTGGTATTTGTTGCGGGAACTGGCCATCAGCATCGGTAAAATAAACCAGCAGATCCGGCTGGGCGTCCTGCATCTCGGCCCACTCAAACACCGGCGTGAAACGTGTGCCGCCACCACCGACAATCCTGTGTGGCAAAATAAATTCATCCCAGGATTCAAATACCCAGGGACAGTCAGATGCCAGTTCGGCATCACAGGCCAGCAGGGTGATACGCGCGCGGATCAGACTTTTGATGGCGTCGATTTCCGTGATGAATTCTTCGATTTCCGCCTCGCTAATCGAACCACTGGTGTCCACCGCAATATAAATGTTGATCTGTGCGCTGCGCAGACAGGGAAACACGGCCGGATCACCACGCCTGGAAGATGGGCGGGTGTAGCTATAGTCATCCCGTGCAGTCTGGGTCATAAAATGGGCCAGCAGGTTGCGCCAGGGAAGTTCCGGCTGCAGCAAAAAATCCACCAGCCGCGCCATCTCATCGCCCAGTTTTCCCGCCTGCATAGCCTGCTGCGCCGCACCGGCCAGGCGCTGTTTCCACTGCACGTTGAGGGTTTCGCGCTCCTGCATGGATAAAGGCGGTGGTTGTGCAACAGCCTGCTCTTTCGGACTGGTCTCGATTTGCCCGCCGCCTTTTTCCTCACCTTGAGCTGACTGGCTGGCCCTGGATTGTTCACGCTGTTCTTTGCCTTCTTCTGGTCCTTCATCACTATCAGGCATATCCGGCGGCGAGGGGCTATCGCTTTGCCCCTGATTATTCTCACCGGTTTCGGATTTATCATCATAGAGATGATCATCCATGGGCTCGTTGTTGTCGAACTCATCGATGAAAGGATAGATTTCTTCAGCGGTCATGCCCTCATAGCTTTTTTCCACCAGGGTGTTGGGCGGTGGTTTCAGACCATCCTTGATCAATAAAGGATTAATTGCGTAATCACAGGCAAGATCCCAGCGCATCTTGATCCGGTGACCACGTCGGGCAAAATGTGAGAGGGCGCAATGCAGGGCTTCATGAGCCAGGACAAACTGGGTTTCTTCAATGTTTAACTGTTCGATGTAGTCAGTATTGTAAAAAATTTTGCGCGCATCCGTGGCCGTGGTGCGACACCATTGAGGATCACCCGCGACCAGCGGCAGACGCAGCACCAACGCCCCCAGAAAGGGCTTGTCAATAATCAGCCGAGTGCGCGCGGCGGAGAGTTTGGTTTCGATGTCATTCATAATTTTCTTTCAACGTGAAATACCCGCTGTTTGGGTGCAAAGAGCGCAAAGGAATTTTAATTGCATGACACTTCTAAATAGGCGTTCCAAATACCAGATCACTTGTGAGTTTCCACGTTCGTGGTGAG
>CAZIJT010000143.1:0-6449 GCA_964539595.1 uncultured Thiohalophilus sp.
GCAATCATCACCCGTTGTTTCATGCCGCCGGATAACTGATGCGGATAGTCATTCAACCTGCGTCGCGCATCGGGGATACCCACAGCATCAAGTGTGCTAATCACTTCCGCCTGAATTTTTTTATTATCGCTATTCGTCTGCGCCTGCATGCGCAACACTTCGGCAATCTGTTCGCCAATCGTGAGTACTGGATTGAGCGAGGTCATCGGTTCCTGAAAGATCATCGCCATGCGCTGGCCACGAATGCCAGACATCTGCCGTTCCGAGTACTGCAACAAATCCTCACCATCAATTCGGATGCTACCGGAGACGATGCGCCCGGCAGGTGACGGCACCAACTGCATCAGTGACAGCGCGGTCATTGACTTGCCACACCCCGACTCGCCTAACAAAGCAAACGTCTCGCCTTTACGAATGCTAAAGCTGACTTTATCAACCACCCGAAACGGCTGATCCTGATTTCCAAACCAGGTACTCAGTTCACTTACCTGCAACAGCGTATCGGTATGCTCTGTAGACATCAGACCTTGCCTCGCTGATTTAACCGAGGATCAAAGGCATCCCGCACCGCATCGGAAAACAGGTTCGCCGCCAGCACCAGGGTAAACATGAAAACAAAGGCCGCCACCAGTGACCACCAAACTACCGGCTCACGCGCCAGCTCCAGTCGCGCACCGTTGATCATGTTGCCCCAGCTAATCGTCGAAGGATCGACGCCGACCCCGACATAGGATAATACCGCTTCGGCCAGCACCAGCCCGCTGAAATCCAGCACCACCAGAATCAAAATGATATGCAATACATTGGGCAACAAATGACGAACAATAATCGTAAAGTGACCCACACCAAAGGCAGTGGCCGCCTGAATATAATCCATTTCCCGCAGCTTCAAGGTCTCGCCACGCAACAGCCGACACAGTCCCGTCCAGCTGGTAATACCCAGCACCACACACAGTGCCAGCAATTTTAGATCCGCCTGATCACGCACGGATTCAAACAGCTCTGGATGGTTGGCCATATACACCTGTATCGATAACACCGCCGCGGCAATCAACAGTATGCTCGGCACCGAACTCAGTGTGGTGTAAATATATTGAATCAGATCATCGACCCAGCCACGAAAGTAACCTGCCATAATGCCGAGCATAATGGCAAAGGGCAGCATGATTAACGTGGTCAACGTGCCGATTACCAGACCGGTGCGAATACTTTTCAAGCCCAGATACAACACATCCTGTCCAACTTTATCGGTGCCAAATACGTGATAGAAAAAACTTAGCTTCCAGAATACCGATGCCAGGATGAGTAATGTTGCTGATGTGAACAACACCACTCGCAACCCGGCAGCTGACTCGCCCCGCCGAAGATAATGCCAGGCCTGCGCGAAGGAGAATGATTGGCGTCGCGCTAGATAAACCAATAGCAAGATCAGCATCACGCTACTTATCGCGACACCCTGCCCTGCGCCAAGTAAGGCTTTGTTGAGAATGTCTTTACGACGCTGACTTACCGGATCGGACAAATGCGCCGCGCCGTATTTCAATTTTGGATAATCACGATACTGACTACCATCATCGGCACTCAGAGTTTCCATAGAATAAAGCTGGTAGGCGAACGGCTCCGAATACGTTTTCTCACTGCGCTCACGCAAATGCGACAACAGCGCATCGAAGACGCTAAACACTTCGACCGAATAGACTTTTTCAGCCTTCGCGGTATTGCCTGCCTGTTGTATAGACAGCGGCTGACGATAATGAATGGAATCCAGTAAGCCGACACACACATAGGCACAAAGAACAACAATGGCAATCAGGGCTCGACGATTCGCCAGCACATGCCGCCAGGGCAGACGCAGATGTGGCTTGTGGCGAATGTAAGCCGTTAGCAAAATCACCGCGACCATTAATAAATAGATAAATCGATCCGTCCATAAAATGACCGGCTTAACCCCAAACAAGCCCGGCAGCAAAGCAAGTAGCGTGGTCATGACGATAACCATCACTAGCGGCACAAACCAGAATTTTTTGATCATCGCGCGCATCATCAACTCAACCTGATCCGAGGATCAACCAGGGTGTAGGAAATGTCGGTCAGGATCAGTCCGATGATATACATCACCGAACCGAGGAACACCATGGCACGCACAATAGCGAAGTCCTGACTACGAATAGCATCGATGGTATAACTACCCAGCCCGGGGATACCGAAAAAAGATTCCAGCAACAGACTGCCCATGAACAACGAGGGAATAACCACTACCGCACCGGTAAGCACCGGGATCATGGCGTTTTTCAGGACATGATGAAACAGGACTTTTAATTCAGACAAACCCTTGGCACGCGCAGTGCGAACATAGTCACGGTTGATCTCTTCAAGGAAAATGGTTCGATACCAGCGCGAGCCTGCACCCACGCCGCCGATGATGCCAATGATCACCGGCAGGATAAGAAATTTGATCGCACTCATGCCGGTGTCGTAACCCGAGATCGGCACCAGATGGAGTAACTTGCCGATCAGGAACTGACCACCAATAATATAGAACAGCGCCGAGATGGACATCAACACCACGCAAAGCACCACACCCCAGATATCAATATAGGTGGCGCGGAAAAAAGCCAGCAACATGGCGAAGGTAATATTCACCAGAATACCCACGATAAAAATTGGTACGGCAATCGCCAGACTCGGCCACATGCGCTGACTGATATCAAAACCGATATCACGGCCATCATCGGCACTACCAAACTGAAAGGCAAACAGACTTAACGACTTGTCAAAAAAAATGGTCTCGGTAAACGCCGCACCGCCTTCGGCCTCGGCGTTATAAAGCAGTGGCCTGTCATACCCACGCTCCTGTTTCCACTTGTCGATAGCCGCTGGTGTCACCCGCTTCATGCCCAGATGCATACGCGCCATATCGTCAGGACTGTTGACCATAAAAAATAGCGAAAACGTTAGCAGGTTCACGCCAATCAAAATTGGAATCGCATACAGCATGCGACGAACGATATAGGCAAACATCAGCGCAGCCCCCCGGATCGACGCAAGGCAGGCTGGCGCTGCTTGCGCCGATAAACCACGATAGCGGGGATCAAACTAATCACCAGTAGCACTAACAACAGTGCCAATGGCCAGACAATGGGCGCATTCCACTCGGCGCGGCGTTGCTCACGCAGTGGTGGATCGATGCGTCGATACATCATCGTATTATGCGCCATCAGGTTCGGCTTGGCATTGTGATACCAGCTATGATGCAGAACAAACTGTTTCGGATGAAAGCCCCAGATCCACGGTCCATCGCGGCGAACAATCTCGACCATCTGCTGAATCAGTCGCAAACGCTCGGGTGAGTTATCCATGGTTTTCATTTTTTCAAACAACTGATCGAATCCCACATTGGCATAGTTCGCGGCATTCTCGCCATGATGTTTTACCTTGCCGTTCGGCCCGTATAACAGAAACAGAAAATTTTCCGGATCAGGATAATCGGCATTCCAGCCCCACATAAATAACTGCGCATTGCCCTTACGCATTTTTTCCTGAAAGCGGTTGTAGTCGGTATTGCGTACCACCAGTTCCAGATCAAGCTTTTTCAACTGTTTGCGCAACCAGTCAAAGCGCGCCTTATCTTCGGGGCCACCGCCGGTAATATCCAGATGAATCAACAGCGGCTTACCGCTAGCCGCATCGCGTCCCCGCGGATAACCCGCCTGCGCCAGCAACGTACGCGCCTGCTCGATAGACTTACGCTGCGCGCGTCCATTTCGCCAGTCATACACATAGGGGTTGATCCCCGCCTCGCCGTCTGTATGGCCAAAAATCCCCGGAGGAATTACACCCTGCGCGGGCATGCCACGGCCATTGGCGAAAATAGAAATGTATTCTTCGTAGTCCACCGCAATCGTAATCGCGCGACGCAGCAGACGCGCGCGTTCTGAATCACCACCGACCACCGGATCCAGCATATTAAAGCCCATGTAATAAATCGACGCCTGCACACTGGTCAACAAACTGATGTCTTTGTCTTTCATCTCTGGCGTCAAGCCTGCCTCACCCTGCTGAGAAAACTGGATGGCCTGATCGAAGCTATCGGAACTCACCCCGGAGACATCGTAGTAACCCTGTAAAAATTTGCTCCAGATAGGAATGCTTTCCTTCTCCAGGTTATAGATCACCTTGTCGATAAAGGGCAGACGCTCACCGGCATCGTCCAGCCAGCCCAGCCTGTCATCCCCCACCTCACCTTCGACCGGGTAAAACTGTGCATGAAAATTAGGATTGCGTTCCAGCACCATGCGTAAATTAGGATCGTTAACGCTAAGCATGTATGCGCCGGTGCCTACCGGGTACCAGTCAAGACTGATATTGCGCGCCTTCATCCCCGGCTGTGAATAGAACTGATCCGCCTCCCAGGGCATGGGTGCAAAAAACGGCATCGCCAGCCAGTACAACAGTTGCGGATAACGGCCTTTCACCTTGATGCGGTAGGTGTAACGATCCACGACTTCGGCTCCCGCCAGCGGATAGTCACGCAAATCCAGCCATGTCTCGACCTGCTGCTGTTTCCCGGCCTGTGCCAGCGTCGAGGCATAGGCCGACAAGCCCATGATGTACTCATTCATCAAACCCTGTATCGGTGAACTTAAACGCGGATGCGCCAGCCGCTTGATCTGGTAAACATAATCTGCGGCGACCAGCTCACGACTGCCCTGATAGGGGAAATCTGCCAGATGATGTATCTCCTGTAGATCGTTTTCAGTCAGGGATAAATAACGTGGCCGTCCCTGTTCATTGACAGCAAAGGCCGGATGAGGCTGATAACGAATGCCGGGGCGAATCGTTATTTCATAGACGCTATAGGCAACCGGACTATTATCATCAGCGATAATTTCCCGACCGTCTTTTGCATAAAAACGCGGCTGCGGGATCTGCTCAGCCGTCAGGGGCGTTAATTGATAGGGACGCTTGAGATAGTGGTATTGCAGCGGCGGCTCATAAATTTGGCCAATAAAAGCATATTCATTCGAGCTGTAAGATCGGATAGGGTCGAGATGTTTGGGACGTTCACTAAAGGAAGAATAAAGAATATTCTCGCCAGCATCGCTGCGTGGATAAGGATTGTTCCAGGCAGCCTGAGTGGCCTGTATCAGCAATACGCTTACCAGTATTGGCAATAGTACGCTGCGATACAGCAAAACAAGGGCATCAGCTCGAACTGAAACCAGCGCCATCCCCTTTAATAGCAACAATATTGTTCTCTCTTTTAGATTCCGCCGACGACGGCTGTTTTGCATCTTGAGCCGCTTATTTGATAGTGCCATTTTGCCACAGTTTATTACAATCACAGGCTGGAGGAAACGCCTCAAACAAGCCGACACAGTAATCGCCTTACAGCTCTTTTCCCGGCCGCTAATTTCCGGTATTGTAGGTAAATTGAGCCATGCTGTGTATGTTTAAATTTAGCAGCACACTGTCACTTAAAATAAAAGCCACTTAAATAAACATAATTAAAGGTAAACATGATGGGTTTTCTTCAAGGTAAACGCGCACTGATCGTCGGACTCGCCAGCAACCGTTCTATTGCCTATGGCATTGCCAAAGCCATGCACCGAGAAGGCGCTGAACTGGCCTTCACCTACCAGAACGACAAACTTGAAGGCCGCGTGGCCAAAATGGCAGGCGAACTGGACTCTGAAATTATCGTTCCCTGTGACGTCAGCAGTGATGAAGAAATCGACACCGTGTTCGACAAGCTGGATAACTACTGGGACGGACTGGATATCATCATTCATTCTGTCGCCTTTGCCCCACGCAACGAACTCGAAGGTGATTATCTCGACAGCGTCACCCGCGAAGGCTTTCGCGCCGCGCATGAAATCAGCTCCTACAGCTTTGCCGCATTGGCCAAATCCGGCATGCGAATGATGGAAGGCCGCGATGGCGCATTGTTAACCCTGAGCTATCTTGGTGCCCAACGCGCCATGCCCAGCTACAATGTCATGGGGCTGGCCAAGGCCAGCCTCGAAGCCAATGTTCGCTATATGTCACAGAGCCTCGGCCCCGATGGTATCCGTGTCAATGCCATCTCCGCCGGGCCGATCAAAACTCTCGCTGCCGCCGGTATTAATAACTTCCGTAAAATGCTCAAAGAAGTAGAAGGTACTGCGCCCTTGCGTCGTAACGTCACCATTGACGATGTCGGCAATGCCGCCGCCTTCCTCTGCTCCGATCTGGCTGCCGGTATTACCGGTGAAATCACCTATGTCGATGCGGGCTATAACACCATTGGCATGCGCCCACTCGATTTTGAATAAACTTCCCCGCCGCAAGCTGACGGGGTATGAGTGGTAGGTTCGCCTTTAGGCGAACATGTGCGGCTGAAGCCGCACCTACGATGTTGCTTCGCTGCATGCGACGAGAAATTAAACCCAATAGAGAATTAAAAAAAT
>CAZIJT010000144.1:0-1684 GCA_964539595.1 uncultured Thiohalophilus sp.
ATTAAATTATAAACGATAGGACGTTACAGAAAATAAAATGAAAAAGGATCATATCAATTATTTTGCCGTCGGCAGTTTTATGCTGTCGATGCTGGTGCTGCTGATTGCCTCGCTGTTATATATTTCCGGGCAGGGTGATGCCACCGATACCTACCATGTTAGCTACACCAATATTGCCGGGATTCATGATGGCACCACGGTAACCTATGGCGGCTACAAAATTGGTAAAATCGATAGCGTCGAACCGGTGCGCAACGAAAAAGAAACCCGCTACCACCTTACTCTGGCTATTCATAGCGGCTGGTCGATTCCCAGCGATAGTAGCGCACAGATCGTTTCGCCGGGTATTCTTGCAGAAAAAACTATCGAGATTCACGAAGGCAAAAGCACCAGCATGCTCAGCCCCGGTGACACCATCAAGGGACTGCCCGCAATCGATATGATGGCAATGATGAACCGCCTCTCCGGTGAATTTGAAGAACTGGCCAACGGCGATATTCGCCCCCTTATCAGCAAACTCAGTCACTACCTGAGTGACATTGGCGATGATCTGAATAACACGATCCCACGCATCACAGAAAACACGCGCAGCCTGCTGGTCAACCTTAACGAATCAGCCGAGGGGCTGAACGAGCTTATCAATGCTGAAAACCGCCAGCATCTGCACGGCCTGTTCAAAAACGCGAATGAAATGTCACAAAGTCTGGTCAACCTCACCCAGCACCTGAACAATACCGGTGAGAAAGTCGATCATCTGCTAACTCAATCCAACCAGATGCTCGACAACAACAGTGATGACATCCGTCAGGCGGTCATCGACATGCGCAAGAGTCTGGAGATTCTGTCACAGAGCATGAACGCCATTGTTCACAACATGAATGCCTCGGCTCGCAACATGAACGAATTCACCCGCGAGCTGCGCCGCAATCCGTCGGTCATCATCAACAGTAAGCCGCCTGCTGACAGCAAGGAATAAATCATGCTCTTCTTTAGAAACACGTTTGCACTTATCAGCCTCGTTCTGGCTCTTAGTCTTGGCGGCTGTATGGGCGGCAGCAGCGTCAGTATTCCCAGCGATCATTACTATCGCCTACCACCGGTGACCTCGGTCAAGCCATTACCTACACCGGCGCTAGCAGGCTCCCTGGAAGTTAGCGCCGTGCAGGCCAACGGCATGCTACACGAACGTGCAGTGTTATTCGTCCGTGAACAACAGCCACTGGAAGTCAGCCCGTATCACTATTACTACTGGGTAAATACGCCGGCCTCCCTGCTACAACAGCACCTGCTTGACTACCTGCGCCATAAAAATCTCGCCACCGGCCAGCACCGTTACCGTGCTGATACAGCCGCAGACTTTCGTCTCGAAACTCAGCTGCTGCACTTTGAACGCTATATCCAAAAAAACACCGCCGAAGCGCGGGTAGAACTGGAACTGGTGCTACGTGATAATCACAACCAAAAAGTTCTGCTTAGCAAACGCTATCAGCAACGGGTAAAAGCCAGCAGCATGGAAATGGCTGATACTGCCCACGCCTTTGGCTCGGCATTGCAGGCAATTTATACGCAATTTGCCGCCGATGTAATCGCCCTTAATTACTGAGGGTTCACCCCAGGTTCTTGCTATGCGTCCGCTTCGGGGGGTTGGTGGGCGGTGCCCACCCTACGTTCTTGCTATGCCTCT
>CAZIJT010000144.1:1784-6448 GCA_964539595.1 uncultured Thiohalophilus sp.
GGTGGGCGGTGTCACCCTGCATGCTTGCTATGGGGTTCTTGTTTCAAAGTAGGGTGGGCATTGCCCACCATTGGCTCCCAATACTCCCGCTGCATTCCCCCAAAAGTCATATAGACTTTTTAAAAATCAGGTGGTTAAATTATAAACAGGGGGAAAACCATCCATGATTTTACGTATTTGTGTTCCAGTCCTGCTCAGCCTGCTGACATTTTCAGCGCAGGCGGCTATCACCACTTATAGCAATGAAGCTGATTTCATCGCCATTGGTGGCACCCAAACCCGCTACGACTTTGAAACAACCAGCGGATTTCCCACCGGCAGCTTTAATCCGGCAGATTCCCTGATCGGCGTGGTCGATGGTATCCAGTTCGACGCCACCACGATTATTCCCCAACGAACACCCACCTCCGGTACGCAGGCGATGAGCGGCGCAGGCGGAACTTACACAGCCGCCAATCTGGATTTTACTGGTCAAAGCCGTCGTATCACTGGCTTTGGCTTCTATGGTCTGGATATTTCTTCTGATGAGCTGATTCGCGTCAGTGCTGACTTTCTCAACGGCGGCCTGCAAACCTATGATGTCCGTCTGAATGGTGAGGCCGACTTTACCGAGGTTTATTTTGCTGCCTATGATGCCAATGATTCTATTCGTAGCCTGTCCATCCTCGGACTTGACCTCAATGACACTAGCATCAACCGCGCCTGGTATATCGATGATCTACGTTTAACCAGCGTCGCAGCCGTGCCACTGCCTGCCACTCTGCCCCTGTTCCTCGGCGGGCTTATGTTACTGGGACGCTTTGCTTCAAAACGCGCCATACACTAATCATTTCATACCATGCAGCTTGCAAGGGCTTGAATCCAGCCTGGCCGTATTTTATTCTCTTAATAATTACTAAGAAAACGCTGATTTATTCTGCCGTTCGTGGTGAGCCCTTCGACTTCGCTCAGGACGAACGGAATAAATCAGCGCTTCACTAACAGGATAAGCCCACGATGGCGCTGGACTATAAAGTATTTGATGAAGGTTTAACGGTTATTGCCGTCGCCAGTGGCTGCGTCACCGCCAATGAATTCACTGATTACGCTTTCTGGTTGATCAAAAATCACGGCGACCTGCTAAAACCAAATTTGCGCCATATGATTCTCTCCCGAGATCTAGTAGAAATTCAGCTTGCCGAACAGGATATTCACCGCTTTACCCATATCAATCTGGCCTATGGTGCAGGCCGAGGGGAAATACATACGGCCATCGTCTCGCAGGATAGCGAGGTTAAAAAGCTGGCGGCACTGCATAAAACGCTGTCGCAGATCGCCAATATCAACGTTGAGTTATTCGAGGATCACCGCAAAGCCCTGAGCTGGCTGGGTGTGGATGCCGCCGATGCCTGCGACTATGCAGAGAAGATAGTCTCATCCTGATATAGATACGACTGAAGTCGAGCCTACAATGTTCGCCGCGTCTGCACCGCCGTTGCCAACTCCCGCAACAAGGTTTCACTAACCTCCCAACCCAGACAGGCATCGGTAATGCTCTGGCCATAAACCAGCGGCTGATCCGTGTTGTTATTCTGCCGGCCTTCCAGCAGATGGCTTTCAATCATCGTCCCCATAATCTGGCGATTCCCCCCCGCGATCTGCTCGGCCACATCACGCCCTACTTCAACTTGACGGTTATAGTCTTTCTGGCTGTTGGCATGACTGAAATCAATCATTAGCCTCGACTCCAGTCCGGCTTTTTCCAGCTCCGCCATCGCCTTACCGACACTCACAGCATCATAGTTAGGCTGGCGACCACCGCGCAGAATAATGTGGCAGTCATCATTGCCGGTGGTGGCAAAAATAGCTGAGTTACCGGCCTTGGTCACCGAAAGAAAGTTATGTGGCCGCCCGGCTGCGCCAATTGCGTCAATCGCCACCTGTAACGTACCATCAGTGCTGTTCTTGAAACCCACCGGGCAGGACAGGCCAGACGCCAGCTCACGGTGTACCTGACTTTCGGTGGTGCGTGCGCCAATCGCGCCCCAGCTAATGAGATCCGCCACATATTGCGGCGTGATTAAATCAAGAAATTCGGTCGCTGCCGGTATACCCAGATTATTTACGTCCAGTAATAACTTGCGCGCCAGATGCAGACCTTTGTTGATCTGGAAACTTTCATCCAGATCCGGATCATTGATCAAACCTTTCCAGCCCACCGTAGTGCGCGGCTTTTCAAAGTACACCCGCATCACAATCAGCAGATCGTCACTCAGTTCACTACGCAAAGCCTGTAATTTTTCGGCATACTCCAGCGCGGCAGCAGAATCATGCACCGAGCAAGGACCGACGATAACCAGCAGGCGATCATCTTTGCCACGCAAAATATTATGGATCGCGGTACGCGTTTCAAAAATCAGTCGGCTGGCCACGTCCGTGATCGGACAGTCCTGATGCAACTGAATCGGTGGAATGACCTCTTTCAGCGCAGTGATGCGCAGGTCGTCTGTTTTGTACTTCATATTCATAGCCGCGCATTGTAGCCCAAAATCGGGGGTCATTCCTCCCCTGATCGCCGTTCTGAGGATGATGGCAATTGTTCTTCACTGAGCAAGTAACGACTGAAGGCGACTAACGGTCTTAACACGGTGCGTACCATGCTGCGTAGACGCGGATGGCGGTGGATAAATGCAGCCAGCGGCGGACTATAGTGATAATACTGGCGCACAAACCAGCGCCCGGCTCGATTACTGAGTAAATAGTTGTCCCGAAATGCACGCAGGTAACGCACGTCTTTTTGCATATCGCTGCCCCAGGCCGCCGTGGCGATGAAACAGCCGCCACCACCGCCGCCTGTTGACACGGCGGTAACACTGAGGCTCGAGACACTAATATTATCGGTGCCTGCGGCCTCAGGGTTGACGCTAGCAACAATCGCCGTATTGGTCTGGCTTCCTGCCGTGCCCATCGTCGCGGTGATGCTCACCGTGTAACTGCCGCCGCCGCCTTGCAGGGTTCCCAGCGCGCAGCTGACCACGCTATTAGCCTGCACACAACTCCCCTGAGAACTACTGGCCGAAACAAAGCTCGCACTTTCCGGTAGCAGGTTGGTGAGAAAAGCCTCGGTCGCCGCAAAGCCTCCATTGTTGGAAACTGTCAGCGTATAGGTCACGTCTGAACCGGCATCTACCTCGCTGGCCGACAAGCTTTGGCTAACCGCCAGATCAACGGAATTACTATCGGTGTTGATCGCTCCCCAGCCCACATCATTGAGCAACTGCGCCGCCAGTCCCGGCTCATGGTTGGCAACCGTATAATTTGGCTCCAGTAATTCATTGGGTAAAACAGCCGTGCTGAAATGCGCGACCGAGGATCCCAGCTCCTGCGGCGAAGGCGCATACATTTCCACATGCCCCCCTGAAACCCCGGCAGTAAGGCTACCGGTCTCAGCAGTCACTGCCGCGCCCGTCCAGTGCAGATCACCCGTGGCGGTGCTCGCCGTGACCCGCTGTGCATCGCTCATGGACGGATAGTCCGCCACCCCTGCGCCGTGGTGTTCAAGCAGGAGCATATACGCATCATCCAGACCCTGTAGCTTTTCACCACTGGCAAGGGTAATAAAATCACCGAAGCCCAGCCCATGAATCAGCTCATGCAAGGCTACTGTGACAAAGTCCACATCGGCTCCCGGTGCTGCGTCGAGACCGTAATACCAGTGCGTACTACCAAGCACCGTATCGCCATCGACATCTCGATTAAAGGTAATATTTATTTCATTGCCACTGTTAAGATTGCTCCCCGCCAGCTTTTCCGCCAACGCAACCGGATACAACGTATTGGCCACCGGCGCATTGCTAAAATCCTGCGCTACCGTAGCCGTACTGGCCGAGCCTAAGGTAGCGCTGCTGGCATCCCCCCCCAGGGCATTCATTTGCGCACTGAGTTTAATCTCAACATCACTGTTGATAACCCGGGCAATGAGATTAGCCGCATACTGCAGGGCATTGAGTCTAGCCTGACCCAGGGTAGTCGCAGAATTATTGCCCACAGCCGTAAAGGCCGTGCTGTCATTGAAACCTTCATCGCTACCATCGGCATTAACCACCACCAGACTTGCCGCCGCCTGCAACGAGGTCGGCAACAGCACTATCGCCACCAGCAGCAACAATAAGCCGACAGGTACTCGCGAGGAGAAAGACACAGAGGGATAACTCAATTTATTCTGTTGCTTCAGAATAAGGCGGTGGAAGATCCATCAGGATGCCGCCACCTTCTGTGGGTGATTCATATGGCTGGTAAACTGGTGCCGGAACCGGAGCTGATCTGACATTCTCATCTGCCTTGTTCAACTGTTGCAGCCCTTGCGGTAAAATATGGGGCACGCTCTTGTCTGTGGCTGGAGCCTGATCTACAAATTTTCCGGTCTGCGGATCTTTGTAAACATGCATACCCACTGGCGGCAACGTTTGGCTCTCCTTTGACTGTTGAGCTTGTTCCGACAGCGGTTCAGAGGCGCGTTCACCTCCACAGCCCAGCAATAAAATAAACATCGCCGAGATACTAACAAAAGCAAACACCGAAACGTTTGTACTGTCTTTTTGCATTTTTCTCATTCACCCATAATAGTCTACATAGACAACAAAATTTATGATGCTGTTCTTTATTTTAAAAACGCGCTGATTAAA
>CAZIJT010000145.1:0-6380 GCA_964539595.1 uncultured Thiohalophilus sp.
CGCCGCAACGACAACTCAATCGCCTCATCCAGATAGCCGCCATAAAAATCCGGGGTAGTGAGCCCTAGCAGGCGTTCGGTCAGCAGTTTGCCCTGATGGTCGAGCAACACAACCGTGGGTGCTATCGAAGCGCCGTAGCGCAGAGCAAGATCATCCACCGCAATACGAGAGCCATCAAAGTCCGTAATATAGGCTTCATCCATTTTCAGAATGCGCATGAGCACTTTGTCACGATAATCATCATTGCGCTGCATGGGATCAAGAAACTCTTCCCGCACTACCATGCAGTAAGGACAATCGTCGAGGCTAAACATCAGCAGCAAGGGCACGGCTCTGGCTCGTGCGATTGCTGCATCGACCTGTAGATTGGTACTCACAGGTACGCGCACATTTTCATATGATTCTGCCAGCGCAATCCGACTGGGTAAAAGCAACAGAATTGCCAGATAATATATTCGCATCGAAAACTGCCTGGAAAAGGAAAAAGGGAGCAAGCCCGTATTGGTTAATTTGGTGTATTATAGGACGCAAAGTAATCCAAATTTGTTCCCGTTGGCATTCATTTTTAACAATACCCCGTCAGGAAGCGCTTACTCATGACCGACACCATACGTATCGCCACTCGAAAGAGCCAACTAGCACTCTGGCAGGCTGAATATGTACGCGATATGCTGCAATTACATCACCCGGATTTAAACGTTGAACTGGTAAAAATGAGCACCCAGGGTGACAAGATCCTTGATACTCCGCTGGCCAAGGTTGGCGGCAAGGGTCTATTCGTGAAAGAACTGGAGCGCAGCCTGCTGGATGAAGACACGGATATTGCCGTGCATTCAATGAAAGATGTGCCGGTGGAGTTGCCCGATAGCCTGCATCTGGCGGTAATCTGTCCGCGTGAAGATCCCCGCGATGCCTTTGTATCCAACAATTATGAGAGCTTCGAGACGTTGCCTGAAGGCGCGCGTCTGGGTACTTCCAGCCTGCGCCGCCAGTGCCAATTGGCAACGCTACGTCCCGATCTGAACATCATTGATCTGCGCGGCAACGTCAATACGCGCTTAAAAAAGCTGGATGATGGCGAATATGACGCTATTATTCTTGCGGCTGCGGGTCTCAAACGACTGAAATTTGAAGATCGCATTACAGAATTTCTTGCCATTGACATTAGCCTGCCCGCTATCGGTCAGGGCGCAGTGGGGATCGAGTGTCGGCGTAATGATGACTGGGTCAACGGCCTGCTTGCGCCCTTGAACGATCATGATACCGCTATCCGGATCGCGGCCGAACGAGCCATGAACCTGCGTTTGCAGGGTGGCTGTCAGGTACCCATCGCCGGCTATGCCGAACTGGATCACGGGGTGATTTTACTGCGCGGTCTGGTCGGTCGCGTGGACGGCAGCGAGATCATCCGCGGTGAAATTGCAGGACCACCCGAAGATGCCGCGCATTTGGGGCAGGTGCTGGCTGAAGACTTACTCGCGCGTGGCGCAGACGAAATTCTGGCAGAACTTTATGCACAATGATCGCAGCCGCGTTGACGCCCAGGTCAACGACTTGCAGGGGCTAAAAGTGATGATCACCCGGCCTGAACATCAGGCCACCGAGCTGCAACGGCTCATTACTGATGCGGGCGGCATACCTTATAACTATCCCCTGCTGAGCATCCAGCCTGCCGCCGATATTCAGGGACTGGCCTCGATTCTGAATCATCTGGATCATTTCCAGCTGGCCATTTTTATCAGCCCGAATGCCGTACATTTTGGGATGGAGTTGATTCATGCTCACGGTGGCCTGCCGGTGGAGATGCACACCGCCACCGTCGGCCAGAGTAGCGCACGACTCTTTCAGCAACTCAATAGCTTCGCTGTGGACTATTGCCCGGACAGTGACTTCAGCAGTGAAGGTTTGCTGGCGCTGCCTGCACTACAGGAGGTTCGCGGCCAGCGTATTCTGATTTTCCGTGGACAATCGGGACGAGAAAAACTGGCTGAGGTACTCATCGAACGCGGCGCAAAAGTTCGTTACATGCCGGTTTATCAGCGCCTGCCTGCAAAATGTGATTCAGAGCAACTGGCAAACGCGATCCAGCAGCAGAAAATTGATATTATTAGTCTTACCAGTGTTGCTGCCCTCGACCACCTGTTCAGCCTCATCGATCCCGCACTGCTGATCCCCTTAGCCTTTGTTGTTATCAACGCACGATTGGCTCGGCGTCTGCAGGAGCAGGGAGTAGCAGGAGACATTCTTGTTAGCCCGGAGGCCAGTGACGCGAGTATTCTCGACACGCTGCACCATTGGCAGAGCTAACGTACTATCGGAACCTCACTATGACGGACAACAAATCCAAAGCCAGCAATGCGACCAGCAAAAATGCGGCTGCAAAAACCCGCCCTGCAAATAAAAAGGACGCAACGGCTACCGACAAGGACTCGGGATCGAATACTCACCCGCCCTCCGAGTCTGCAAGCAAATCAAGCCGTTCCCGCCGCCGCTCACGCAGCGGAGGTTTTACCAATATAATAATATTTATTTTGTTCATCGGCGCGATTGCAAGCTTGGTGTACTGGGTTGAAAAACAGCAAAAAGAGTTAGCCAGCCACAACCGATATCAGATAGATCAGCTACGCAATGAACTTGCCCCTGCGCTTGAACAGCTAAAATCCAGTAATGTTGATCTTCAGCAACGACTAAGATCTGAGGAAGCTCATCAACAGGAACTCAGTCAGGCCTTCAGCAACCTGCTCAAAACTCGTCGCCATCTGCGCAATGACTGGTTGCTGGCCGAAGCTGATTACCTATTGCGTCTTGCCAACCATAGGTTATTACTGGCGCGAGACACCGGCAGCGCATTAGCGGCGATGCAAACGGCAGATGAACGCCTACGCGACATGGCTGACCCTGCGGTGATTCCTGTTCGCAATCTTCTCGCCGAAGACATCAACAAACTCAAGGCCGTACAGGCACCCGACATTGCCGGTCTTTCCGCTCGCCTCAGCGCTCTTGCACGCGGCGTTGATAGCCTGCCGCTACTTTCCGAATACGTTGCTACTGCCAATACGGCTAAGAAAAAAACAGAACCCACACAGGTAGAGGACTGGAAACAACTTCCCGAAGCCATTTGGGGCGATATGAAAAAATTGTTGGTAATTCGTGAACGCCACGGCAAGGTGATCCCGCTGCTCTCACCCAAACAACATTTCTTTTTACAGCAAAATCTAAAACTAAAACTGGAACAGGCGCAACTGGCCTTGTTGAATGCTGAGCAGGCTATTTATCAGCAACGTCTGCAAACTGCAACTACATGGATTCATGATTTCTTCAAAGCGGACGATCCTGCCAGCAAAGCGATGCTCAGCGAGATTGAGAAACTTGCAAAAGAAGATATCAAACCGACGCTGCCTGACATCAGTGCCAGTTATCGCGCCCTGCAAGATTTTCGTGAGCAGTCAAATACGGCAAGCAGTAATGGGGACGCTTCATGAAGCTGCTGCTCTTCTCTCTGCTTACTTTACTTGCAGCGGTAGTGCTTGGTCTGCTGGCCTATCAAGATCCCGGCTATGTCATGGTTAGTCGTGGTGAAGTGAGTTATGAACTCAGCCTGACCCTGTTTTTAATTATTCTCATGGCGGGATTTGGCGCAGTGTATTTTTTCATTCGCCTGCTCTCCCGTAGCTGGACATTGCCGCGAGATCTACGTCGCTGGCGCAGCCACCGACGTATTAAAAAAGCACACCGTGTTAGCATTCGCGGCCTCATCGAACTGGCGCAGGGACACTGGCCGCAGGCGGAAAAACATTTAATTAAATATGCGGATTATTCAGAAGCGCCCTTGCTTAACTACCTTTCTGCTGCGCGCGCGGCACAAAAGCAGCTAGCGCATGAACGCCGCGATTACTATTTATCGCAGGCGCATAAAAGCACCCCCGATGCCGACTTCGCGGTACAACTCACTCAGGCTGAACTGCAACTGGTGCATGGTCAGTTGGAGCAATCGCTCGCCACGTTAGTGCATCTACAATCCATCTCACCCAAACATACGCACGTATTATTGCTGTTGATGCAACTGTATGAAAAATTACAAAGCTGGGGTGATCTCAAGGAATTATTGCCCGCGCTAAAAAAGCAAAAAGTAATCACCGATGAACAACAACGTGAACTTTCCGTTAAGGTTTATACCGAGCTACTTGAAATTACCGCGCAAAGCGGACATGCCGAGAAACTTGAAGCGTTCTGGCAGAACCTGCCCCGCAACCTGCGTCAGGACACCCACTTAATCAAACGGTACAGTTTTCATCTTATCAACAAGGAACAATTTGATACGGCCAGCGACGTACTACGTCAGGCGATTAAACAAAACTGGGATCAGGATCTGGTCTATCTTTATGGCAAGGCGCGCAGCAACAAGGTTGATAAACAACTCGCACAAGCGGAAAACTGGCTCAAGGGGCGCGAACAAAATTCTATTTTGCTGCTGACCCTCGGACGCCTCTGTCTTTATAATCAGCTCTGGGGCAAGGCACGTTCTTATCTGGAAGCCAGCATCGGCAATAATGCTTTTCCAGAAACTTATCGTGAACTTGGTCTGCTACTCGAACAACTTGATGAAAAAGACAAAGCGGCTGACTGCTATCGCAAGGGCATCATGCTGGGTGAGAAGCTGCCTTGCTAATTTTTTTTGATAAACGCAAAGACGTCAGGGCGCAGAGCTTTTCCAAGGTATACCTACTAAAAGTTTTATCTTTGCGCCTCTGCGTCTTTGCGTTGAAAACAATATAATGATAAAAATAAGCCAACTCTTACGACTACTAAAAATAAGCTGGGTGCTAGTCCGCCACGGACTTGATGAACTAATCCTCGCGACCCACCTGTTCCGTCCGGTACGTTTTATCGGTTACTTCCTGCCCTGGCACTGGCTGCCGCGTCGGGAACAGGATCGAGGCGTGCGTATTCGGCGAGCGCTGGAAGATCTCGGTCCCATCTTCGTTAAGTTCGGTCAAATCCTGTCTACCCGTCGCGATCTACTTCCCGATGATATTGCCATTGAGCTGGCAAAACTTCAGGATCAGGTTGCCCCCTTCCCCGGTGAACAGGCGCGCGCGATTATTGAAAAAGCCTATGGCTGTCCACTCGAAGATATATTTTCTGAATTTGACATTAAGCCACTGGCCTCAGCCTCGATTGCACAGGTGCATGCGGCAACATTAATGAATGGCGACCATGTCGTGATCAAGGTACTGCGGCCCAATATCTTGCCAGTAATAAAACGCGACATCGGCTTGCTCTATGTGATTGCCAGCCGGGTTGAACGTTTCTGGTCAGCAGGCCGACAGTTACGTCCGGTTGAAGTGGTACATGAAATTGAAAAAACCCTACTCGATGAGCTTGACCTCATGCGTGAAGCTGCCAATGCTTCACAACTGCGACGCAACTTTGAAGGCTCCGAGCTGATTTATATTCCAGAAGTATACTGGCCACACACACGTAAAAACGTCATGGTGCTGGAACGCATTTCCGGCATTCCAGTCAGTAATATTGATGAACTAAAAAAAGCAAACATCGATCTTAAAACCCTGAGCGAGCAAGGGGTGATCATTTTCTTCACCCAGGTATTCCGCCACAGTTTTTTTCATGCCGACATGCATCCCGGCAATATTTTTGTCGCTGATCACGGCCAGTATATTGCCGTGGACTTCGGCATCATGGGTACACTCAATGCCACTGATCAACGTTATCTGGCCGAGAACTTTCTTGCTTTTTTCAACCGCGACTATCGTCGCGTTGCCGAGTTACATGTAGAATCTGGCTGGGTCGATGAAGATACCCGGGTCGAGGAATTTGAGTCGGCCATACGTACAGTTTGCGAACCTATTTTTGACAAGCCACTAAAAGATATTTCCTTTGGCCAGTTATTATTGCGCCTGTTCCAGACCGCTCGACGGTTTAACATGGAAGTGCAACCACAACTAATCCTGTTGCAAAAGACCCTGCTCAATATCGAAGGACTGGGTCGTCAGCTTTACCCTGAACTGGATCTCTGGCAAACCGCCAAACCTTTTCTGGAAGACTGGATCAAAGATCAGATCGGCCCACGCGCCATCGCCCGACAGATAAAAGACAACCTGCCCCTGTGGCTGGAGAAAGCACCGCAGATCCCCTCACTGGTCTCCGATGTACTTGAACAGGGCCGCGATGGGAAACTAAAAATCGAGATGCAGGCTACCCAGCTGGAATCTCTACGTCATGAGATCCGTCGTGCCAACCGGCGTAGTGTGTTTGCCGTTATCGGCGGTAGCCTGATTGTTTCCGCGGCAGTTATTTTTTCCCTCGATGGCTACAGCAAATTTATGGCCGCCGGTGCGCCCATCCATACCTGGGCGCTT
>CAZIJT010000146.1:0-6265 GCA_964539595.1 uncultured Thiohalophilus sp.
CGACCCCCACCATGTCAAGGTGGTGCTCTAACCAACTGAGCTACGCGCCTGTCGTCAATACGGGCGCAAAGATACCTTATTCAGACTGCAGATACAAGTAGCCAAGCCGCGCTTTTTCGACCCATTTGCATGCCGAAAAAGCGCGCTCGAAAAACCCGGTTACTTGGGCATTTTGCCAATCATCTTGCTGATGGCATAGTCCAGACGGTTTTTGCTATCCTCATTGGAAATCCCCTGCTGCACATTAGCCTCGGCCTCTGCAACCCAGATGACAAAGCCGGTGCTGCTATCAACCGCGACAATTACCAGTGCGCCTTTAGGAATATTTTCCAGGGTTTCAAGCTTGCTTTCCTTGTCAATTTTCAGTTCCAGGGCATCCATATCAACACCCAGTGCAAAAGCAACAATCATGTCAGGCTGTACACTACTCTCGCTCATGCCCCGCTTACGTAACTCACGATCAATGAGAAATTTAATTTCAGTATCGGCATCAAAACTGGGCGGCTGCCAACGACCCTCTGGATCATTAAGTATCGAGGCAGAACCCAGCCATGCGTAAGTTTTGTAGCCACTGAAATTTGCCTTGGGATCAACTTCAGCGTTGATCTGGATATCGTCCGTTTTAACCATGGCGCATGCGCCGAGAAACAGCATGCTGATTACCAGACTAATAGAAATAAACTTGTTCATATTTTCTCCCTGTATTTAACCCATCTAATGTGGGTGAATTGTGCTGTATCGAAACAAGCCCAAGTTTATAACAGCCGGCGATCAATCGCCATCCTATTCCTTGAGTCCTCCTGGAGTCAGGAAATTAGGAATATAAAATTCCTTGTACTTTCTTATCATACCAACCACGGAAGTTTCAGTGAGTTCTTCTACCCGCCTTGGAGGATAGCCCAGTTCAGCAAATGGCAGGTAAGGTGCTTTTTCCTGGTGACAACTATCACACTGCAGGGGTTTTTTATTGATTGCCTCATGAATAACCCGTTTCATTTGTGACTTTTGTTCTGGCCCCAAATTATCCTGCTCGGCGATATAACGGCTAACAAAAGCCATGTCGCTTTCATTATGCAGGAAACTAAAGTTGCCATTTTCAATTTTTCCCGGTGCGATCTTGGCACCATAATTACCATACATGGGATATTTTCTCATGCTCTCGCTGGTCGTATAAGAATCCTCAATCTCTACAAGTGCTAGCGGATTAGACGTCGACTCACCCGTCGCTTTGTCATACCAGCTAAACTCCCATGCCTTGGTATTTCTTTCTGGCTGAATATGACAAGTTTCACAACCAAGATAAAATGCATGCATATTTAAAAAGCTGCGAACTTCTTTGGAATTGTCATGCGGCACATTACCGTGACAACGCACACAGATGCTGGCCTTGTCAGGATCGACTGAAATACCAATATTATGAAACCGGCCTTCAATATAGGGTTGGTCAATTACCCGATAGCCCAGATCTGTTTTCTTTGTCCGTTCCTTTTCTGCAATTAATTTGATGAACATTTTTTCCTTGTCAGTTCCCGCCTGACCAAGTTCCATTAATGATGCTTCAGCTTTTTCTTTCCCCTCAAACCCAAATATTAAGGGATACATAAAGTATCCATACCATACGGTGAAGAACATAAGAAAAATAACATAAAGTTTGAATACAATTTTCTTAAATAGTTTTACCATTCGTATTCCTCCCCACCGAAGTGTTGGGGTTTGATTTGATCTTCCAGCCCCTGCTCGATCATGATGCGGACATACTGTGCATAGTGTTCATGAATCATTTCATCTTCAGTCAGGTAACCGGTCAACCAGACCGTTGCTGCAGGAAATTTTTCCGGTGCATAGTGAACGTTATACCAGTGTACAAAAAACAGAAACAACACGGCTAACAAAGCCTCATCGGTGTGCATAATGTAGGCGGCATTAATAACGATGCCCGGCATGAAGTGAGAAAACTCGTCTCGCCACCAAAGTGCTACGCCAGCGGGGCCGAGGATCGGGATACCCCAGTAAGGTGCAAAATAGTCGAATTTTTCCCGCCAGGACATTTTTTCATGCCGAGGTGGACGGTTAGTAAAATACAGAAGGTATTTCCAGATATGGATAATATCGACAAGATCTTTTTTGTTGGGCACCATTTCCTGAGAGAAAAATTCTTTAATCACATTCATAATGGTTACGCGATTTTCACGTTTTAATTTGCCGATATGATTTTTATAAAACAGCACCATCCAGTAAATAGTGTGATAAACAAACAGCGCCAACAATATTGAACCCGCCGCGCGATGAATTAACGGTGCTAATTCGGGCCCGCCCATAAAACTGTAGAGTGGTTTGGCCCAGCTCTCTTCGGCATGGCGTAGCGGAAAACCCGTCAACGCCAAAGTAATCACAGACGTGAATAAGACAACATGTTGTACGCGCTGGTGTGCGGAAAACCGATAAAACAAGCGCTTGCCATCCTGATAAACAACCGGATCATATTTAGACATAAAACACCTCGTTCAACACTTGTTTATTGATCACTGGAATTGTTGTTTTTTTCCTTGAAAAAACTGAACGCAGGGAATAAACGTCGCAACAGTTCCAGGAAAATCAGCAGCAGGAAGAAATACAACACCAACGCCATCAATGCTTTAAAACCAACCAGCATATAGAATTGCAACGGATACTTTTCACGATCATACGTAACATGGGTCTGGAAACCCGCCAACTGTGCAGATGCCTTACTGTGGCATTCCTCAGTTCGGCAGGTGGCCTGCACATTGGTTTTATAGACCGACGATGTGGGTACATCTTTTGACTCAATCAGATGCGTGTTTTCACCTTCAACCACATGGCAATCCAGACAATCCGGTGTTCTTTCTGAACCCAGCGCGATCATTTTTCCATGAAAAGTTTGCTTGTAGGTTGTCACCACATCATCGAGTTCATGACGTTCCTGAAAACCTTTGTCCTGATGACATTTGGCACAGGCTTCCATCGTTTCCATGGGGAAGCGCGACTTACGTAGACGGGTGGTCACATGTTCGTAAAAATCTTCGGCAAAATCGCCCTGAGTATGGCAACTCTTACAGCGGCTGATCCCACGTTTTGAGACACCCGCTTTTAGCTCGCCCTTGTAAATTGAAAAGGGTCGATAGAAAGGTTGGTCATGACAGTCCTTGCAGCCCGGATAATCTTCCTGAAATTCTTTTTTCTTGCCCGCCTTGTCGACTGAACTATGTACACTTTTACTGAGTATTTTGGCTACTGACTTGTGTGAAAATTTTTCAGAACTGGATGGCTCAAGCATATGGCATTCCTGCGTGCAATCCACTTTCTTGGCTGGATCATGAGGAATTTTATTGATATCGGTATGACAGTCCTTGCACTTATTGCGCCGGTGAGGACCACTATCGAATAGTTCCTGATTGATATAGAACAGACGAAACTTGCCGTCTTTATCAATGCGACTCAGGCCACGAAATTTATGGCAAAGAACACAGTTGAGTTCATCACCCGCATAACTGTTATCACTGAATCCATAAAAACAGATAAAAATGATAAGCAATTTTGCAAACCAGTATTTATACATATTGCATTCCCCGATACCAACAATGTTCAGACAGGTTCTCTAACGGAATTATTGTTTGTCCCTCACCCCTGCCAAAGCAATACCAAAATTCAGACAGCGACGGGGGGGGATCTTTGAGCCAGAGACAGAAATGTTCTGTCACAAGTAAAAATGGAGAAGAGCGGAAAAAACCAACACAGGCCTGTTGCGCAGCCCCGCTTGCCTGTCTCAGAGACAATAGGAAAAATATCAGCATGCTATAACAATACATCATCTTTGTTTGTCCACCACGTAGAGATTTCGAGTACAACCCAAAATCAATTTTGCTACCGACAATATAAGCACACATTAGAGAAAGGTAATATTGACATATGTCAGTATTGTCTCGGTTATTACTAGTCCGAAAGAGATACAGGCACTCGCATAAATAACAGAGAGTACTGAAATAAAAAATTTACTTTATTTCTTTAACAGCCAGTCCATTAGCGAATAACCAATGGCACACAGTGCAGACCAGAGACTAATGGCAATAAACCAGGCCAGGGTATGCGATTCATTGCTGTGCCACTCCAGCCAGGCGGACACGGCGGTGCCGAGAAAAAACAGACCGCCCCAAAACAGCCAGTTTATTAAAGCTCGCCGAGCTGAGTGTGTTTGTCGTTCTTCAGCCATGTCATCTCTATCCTCAGCACCCCGCTTAGCTTTATCACGCTTATCTCTTAATTTTTATTATTTTACCAAGTAGAACGCAGAAAGCAGGAAAAAGATCAGGGTGAAACCTGCTCAGAATCTTCGCCTTCTTTTTTCACTGGGATAAGACTGACACTGGTAATTTTAAGCGCCAGTGCGGTGGTACTGGCGACGTAGATAGAGGAGTAAGTGCCGACGAAAATACCAATCATCAAGGCCAGAGAGAACGAATGAATCAGCTCACCACCAAATACAAACATGGCGGCAACCACCAGCATGGTAGTTACCGAGGTCATCAAGGTACGAGCGATAGTCTGATTCAGGGAGCGATTGATCACCTCAGTGGGAGTAATTTTACGCAACTTGCGAAAGTTTTCACGAATACGATCAAAGACAACAATTGTATCATTAAGAGAATAACCGATAACCGCCAGTACCGCGGCTAATACAGTTAAATCAAAATCCCACTGAAACAGCGCGAAACAACCAAGGGTAATAATCACATCATGTAATAAAGCCGTAATAGAACCTAGCGCAAAGCGGTATTCAAACCGCGCCATAACATAAACCAGAATAAAACCCAGCGCGATCAACATTGCCAGACCACCATCATCACGCAGCTCATCGCCTACCTGTGGTCCCACAAATTCCTGACGGCGCATTTTAACTTCGGTTTCACTAACTTCGTTTAAGACTTTTAAAACTTCATCACCCAGGGCAGTGGCGCTCTGTCCTTCCTGTGGCGCAATACGTACTAGTACATCTTTCGCAGTACCAAAGTGCTGCACCACTGCATCTTTAAAACCGGCTTTGTCTAGTGCTTTGCGAATTGGTGATAACTCTACGGCTTCTGGATAACCTGCTTCGATTAGCGTGCCACCGGTAAAATCCAGACCAAAGTTCAACCCACGCGTTATTAATGCGCCAATAGAAACAAGGATCAATAAAGTAGAAATAGCTATCGCAATTTTGCGACCACCCATAAAATCAAAACGGGTTTCTTGTTTAAAAAACTGCATCTTTGTCTGTCCGTTAAATGGAAAGTTTTTTGATTCGTCGGCCACCAACGATCAAGTTAATAATTGCACGCGTACCCATAATGGCGGTAAACATGGAGGTTACGATGCCGATGGAAAGTGTAATCGCAAAACCCTTGATCGACCCGGTGCCAAAAATATATAAAACTATCGCGGCAATCAGAGTAGTGATGTTGGCATCAGCAATGGTTGATAAGGCTTTCTCGTACCCGGCCTGTATGCTTGACTGCGGCGTGTTGCCGTTGCGCAACTCCTCACGGATACGTTCAAAGATAAGCACGTTAGCATCGACCGCCATACCCACCGTTAAAACAATTCCGGCAATACCCGGCAGTGTTAGCGTAGCCTGCAGTAGTGAGAGTACGGCGACAATCAGCACCAGATTCATGATCAGTGCCACATTGGCAACCATACCGAAACCTCGATACCAGACAGCCATAAAGACCACTACCATCAGCATACCAATCGCAACCGACAGCGTACCCTGATCAATATTGTCCTGCCCCAGGCTTGGGCCGATAGTACGTTCCTCTACAATACGAATCGGTGCAGCCAATGCACCGGCACGCAGTAACAGCGCTAGCATTTTCGACTCATTAACACCATCTAGTCCGGTGATCTGGAAGCGATTACTAAACACGCCCTGAATCGTAGCAATATTAATCACTTCCTCAACTTTTCGTGTTTTGACCACTTCCTTGCCATTGACCAGTCGTATATCACTCTTATGTTCGATGAATACCACCGCCATCGGCTTTTTCAGGTTAGCCTTGGTGGTTCTGGCCATGCTATGTGCGCCCGCGCCATCCAGATTAACGCTAACCATCGGGCTGCCTGAATCACCATCAAAACCAGAGCTTGCATGGGTGATGCGATCACCGGTGATGATCACACGTTTTTTCAACAACACGGGATTACCATTACGTTCACGATAGAGACGTGAGCCGGAAGGTGTTCGTCCTTCCAGCGCATCGGTTACCGG
>CAZIJT010000147.1:0-6225 GCA_964539595.1 uncultured Thiohalophilus sp.
TTTCATTAGCAACAATCTTGTGGTGGCTGAAACCACCGGCTTCTTCATTGGCGGCGTTGATTTCCTTGATGGCGGCAAGGGTGATGACTGGATGCTGGGCGGATATGCGGGTGATTTGTTTGTCGGTAATCTTGCCGATGACATTATTATCGGCGAATACGCACGTATAACCGTAGAAGATGGAAAAGGCTTGAGCGTGGTGCGCCTGGGTCAGGGCAAACTGGATCTAATTACCAGCACTCTGTTTTCGCTGTATACACCCGATATTCTTTCTTTTGGTCCAGTGCCCATCAGTGGTATTCCCCCGCTGGGTAGTGCAGCGACAGCTTATGAGCCGGTATACAATACTCTTTCAGTACCGGTTGGTAGCAGTGCTGATGATATTAAACCGATCCCTGAACCTGAGCCTGAACCCGAACCTGAAAAGAATTCGGAAATAGCCGCATTCGAAAAGGCCTTGACTAAAAATCCTCCGGCAGCGGGCAACAGTGACGTTAAACCTGCGCCAGTACAACAACCACCAGCTGCGGCTCAAACAGCCGAAGTTGACTGCACTCGAATCAAAGGTGATCGGCTGGGTATCTCGGAACTCTGGAATCAATTACTTGACTCTGATACGGTCAATGAAGCAGTGGGTGTTGCCAGTGATATGATTGACGTGATTATTACGGGTGAACCGAAAAAACTGCCCGATGCAATTGATTGTAGGCCAGTAAAAGATTCGAGCAATGATCACAGTGCAAATGATGAGAACGCACTAGATATGCCAGTACTGGCCTTGAGTGGCTTATTGGGTATACAGGCTTACACAAAAACCAGACGCACTAACAATACTCGACAACAGTTTAATCGCAACGCGTTCGATGATCTGGAGCGTGAAAGTGAAGCACGTCGATATACACGTTGGTAAACTAGCTGCGTTTAGATTATTAAATTAACAATGAGGAATTTATAATGGCGGATGCCAACGATAGCAAAACTGAAACCCCGGCAACTAAAATTCGCTGGGACGACAGCAATATGCGTAGCACTTATGCCAATGTTTGCAACGTAGCCAGCACCCGTGAAGAAGTCACCTTATTGTTTGGTACCAACCAGACATGGCATACAGGTCAAAAAGAGCTGACCGTTGATTTATCTGATCGGCTTATTCTTAATCCCTATGCCGCCAAGCGACTGTCCCTGTTGCTTAAAAATGTGATTGGTGAATACGAATCACGGTTTGGTGAAATCGGTCTGGAAACTGATAAGAAATAACCCCCCCCCCCTTAGGCTCAGTTCCAGTCCGCACAGCTTGCGGTGGATACTGAGCCGTTTTTTATCCTAAATTAATGACTATTTCTGGCAGTCAGCCAACATAGTTCTTATACTTTGTTGATGGATAGTCAATCGCAGAATCATACTCAAACTCAGAGTAACGAAAACCAGCAGGCACTGTGGGCAAGTTTCGAGTCTTCTTCTGAGCCTGCGGCTTATTTACATGACTGGCTGGCATTACAATGTTCGCGTATTGGTTCGGTCTCGCTAGCGGTGCTGGTGCTTGAAAATGAAGAAGGCTTCAGCCCCTGTGCACTGTATCCTGATGGTGCGCGTGACAGTCAACGTCTTGCTGATCTAATTGAGCGCACCCTGGAACAGGGGGCGGGGCTGTGGCTGAAAATGAAATCGCCTGCGGCTATCTCCTCATTGTCATGTTATGCGCTGAGCTATCCACTCAAAGTTGACGCTGAAATAAAAGGCGTGGTGGTGATCGAGCTGTCAGTTAAAAATGAAGCCGATCTTGGCGAGGCAATGCAGAAATTGCGTTGGGGCATGGGCTGGTTAAAACTAAGCCTCTGGCAACAGCGCGCAATGCATGATCAGAAACAGCTGGCGCAATTACAACCCGCTATGGAATTGTTGCAGCGAGTGCTTGCCGAAGCGCATTTTGATGCGGCGAGCCTGAGTCTGGTTAGTGAGATGGCCAAGCTGTTTAATTGTGAACGCGTTAGTCTGGGTATAGTTGAGCGTGACAAGATTAAAGTGCAGGCGTTGTCCCACAGTGCCCGCTTTGCGCAACAGATGAATTTAATGCGCCTGATCTCGGCGGCGATGGAAGAAACCTTTGATCAGCGGCAGATAATTCACTGGCCAGATTCGGATCAACAACAAAACATTACTCGCAACCATGAACGACTTGCGGCAGAAGATAGCTCGGGGGCAATTCTGAGTTTACCGCTGTCTTTTCAGACTGAAGATCCGCATTCAGAAAACACCGCATCGAGCTGTTATGGCATCCTGCTACTGGAACGTGCTGGTTCAGAAAACTTTTCTGTAGAAGAAAAACAGAGTATCAAAAAAATTACCGCATTACTTGCCCCTATGCTGGATGAAAAATATCGGCTTGACGCGCCGCTGACCACATTTATCAGACAACGTTATCAACGACGTGACAAAACAGAAAATAAAAACCGAATTATTTTGTCCGCTCTGTTACTGCTAACGATTCTATTTTTCAGCGTGGTCAAGGATGATTATCTACTTAATGCCGATGCACAACTGGAAGGTGCAGTGCAACGCGTGGTGGCAGCACCCTTTAATGGTTTCATCGATGAAGCGCCCGCTCGGGCAGGCGACAATGTTGGCCGTGATGATTTGCTGGTACGGCTGGATGATCGCGATCTACGACTTGAGCGAATTAAATGGTTAAGTGAGCGTACACGTTTACAGAAACAGTCACAGGATGCGCGCGCTCGTCGGCAACGAGCCGAGGTGACGATACTGGAATCACAGATTGCTCAGTCTACGGCGGAACTGCAACTGGTGGAGTCTCAACTTGAGCGCACCTATCTGAGCGCACCGTTTGATGGCTTGATCGTCAGTGGTGATCTTAGCCAACGTCTAGGGGGCGCGGTTCAACAGGGAGAAGTGCTATTTGAAATTGCGCCTTTGCAGGATTATCGGTTGATTTTACAGGTCGATGAAGCACGCATTACTGATGTAAAGCTCAGGCAACAAGGCGAACTGGTACTGACGGCATTACCGAATCAGCATTATCCTTTTTTGATTGAAAAAATTACCCCGGTTGCCAGTGCCGCTGAGGGTCTGAATAGATTTCGAGTTGAAGCCCGATTACTCAACAGTGCTGAACAACTGCGTCCAGGAATGAAAGGCATCGGCAAAATTAGTATCGATGAACGGCTGTTAATTTCTATCTGGACGCGTAATCTACGTGAATGGTTATCGCTGCAATACTGGCGCTGGCTGGGGTGATTCATATAACGCTGTGAATACCAACACCCAAAATTCCTCCTGGCAACGCGTTGCCGATCTAAAACCAGCTCTGCGTAGCCATGTGCGTATTCACCGCCAGCATTATCGTGGCCAGCGTTTTTATGTTTTGCAGGACGATATCACCGGGGCGTTTCATCGCTTTTCACCGCAGGCCTATTTGTTGATCGGTTTGATGAATGGTCAGCATAGTATGCAGATGATACTGGATGAAGCGCGGCTTCGCCAAGCAGAAAACCCCAGCAGTGAAGATGAACTGATTCAGCTACTCGCGCAATTACATCAGCTTGATGTGCTGCGCAGCGAAATGCCCACCAATATAAAAGAACTGATTGAACGGGGACAGCGACATAAAAGCCAGCAGTTTAAGGCTCGCTGGCGTAGCCCGCTAGCCTTGCGCTTTCCGCTGCTGGATCCGGATCGTTTTTTGGAAGCAACACTACCGTTGGTGCGCCCATTATTTAGCCGAGGTTTTTTTGTTATCTGGTTAATGCTGTTGTTGTTCACTTCGGTGATGGCGTTAATGCACTGGTCGGCGCTGACTCTTAATCTCAGTGATCGTATCCTCAGCATGGAGAACCTGTTGCTGCTCTGGTTTGTTTATCCAGTCGTTAAGGGGCTGCATGAGCTGGGACATGCCTGGGCGCTAAAACGTTGGGGTGGGCAAGTACACGAAATGGGCATTATGTTGCTGGTACTCATGCCGGTTCCTTATGTAGATGCCAGTGCTTCCTCCGCGTTTAGCGCGAAGTCTCACCGCATGATTGTCAGTGGCGCGGGCATGATGGTAGAACTGTTCCTTGCTGGTCTGGCGATGCTCATCTGGATCAATGCTGAACCTGGGATGGTGCGCGCGCTGGCCTTTAATGTGATGGTTGTTGCCGGTATTTCAACCCTGATGTTAAACGGTAACCCGCTGTTACGTTTCGATGGTTATTATCTTCTGTCTGACTGGCTGGAAATTCCAAACCTGGCTTCACGCAGTAATCGTTATTGGGCTTATCTGGGGCAACGTTATCTGCTTGGCATTAAAAATGCGGTTAGCTTACCGATGCAAATGGGGGAACGGCGCTGGCTTTTCAGTTATGCACCGCTGGCCTTTGTTTACCGTATTTTTATTAGCTTTAGCATTGCCCTGTTTGTTGCCCAGCAGTTTTTTATTTTTGGCATCGTGTTAGCCCTCTGGTCGTTGAATGGCAGTCTGTTAATGCCGGTGTTGAGATTGTTACAACGACTAGCCATGCATCCGACCCGGCGTCAACGTGGTTTACTGTTGGCGGCTGCTACCGGGGGACTATTTGCACTACTGTTGCTGGTTCTGCCCCTGCCTTCAGCTACGTTGGCCGAGGGGGTTGTCTGGGTGCCGGAGGATGCACGCGTTAGTTGTGGTGTGGATGGCTTTGTCGATGAAATAAAAGTTGCAACGGGTGAACAGGTTGGCAAAGGTCAGCTGCTGTTAACGCTACACTCAGAAAAATTACAAACAGATCGGCGCGTGCTGGAATCTCGACTTAAGGAATTTAAAGCGCGCTTTCATGCGGGCTTACGTGAAGATCGTGCGCAGGCTCTGGTATTAAAAGAAGAGATAAGTCTGCTCGAAGCTGAATTGCAACGTGCGGCTGAACGACTTTCTGCTTTGCAAATAAGAAGCCCGGCCAAGGGTGTTGTGTTAATCCCTGAAGCCGCTGATTTGCCGGGACGTTATCTACGTCGTGGCGAGGAAATTGGCTATGTTCTGGCTGAACAGGATGCCACAGTGCGGGTGGTGATCCGACAGGATGACATTGAGCAGGTACGCCATCATACGCGTACACTGGCGGCGCGGCTGGTGGATGCACCACTACAAACGCGTGCAGCAGTTGTTTTGCGTGAAGTGCCGGCGGCTTCAAATGCATTGCCGAACCGGGCATTAAGTCTTGAAGGCGGCGGTGAGTTTGCTCTTGATCCCGCGGCGCAGGGCGCGGAGGCAGGTTCAGAAAATTCCCTCAAGGTGTTGGTACCACTATTTCAATTCGATGTGAAATTGCCGGGTGTTCGTAGCCAGTATGCGGGTGGACGTGTCTATGTGCGCTTTGAGCATCCTCCCGAAGCAGCAGGGCAGCGTCTATGGCGTGAATTACGACGTTTGTTCCTGCGCCAGTTTGATGTTTGACAATCGACATACGGACGCTGACAATGCGGGCTTACCGGGTAAACATATAATATAGGCGACGTATGCAAATAAGCTTAATGAGTTTTCTCTTTTTGATCAGTATGGGAATAGTGCAGGCCAGTAATGAGAAAGCAGGCGTTCAGGAAGAAGAGCTTGATTGTCTGCTGGAACCCAATGAAGAAGTTAAACTAAGTAGTCAGATTCCTGGCATCCTCGATGCCATTCAGGTAGAACGAGGGGATCGTGTGCGCAAGAGACAGATCGTTGCGCGACTGAAATCTGGAGTAGAACGCGCGGCAGTGGCCTTAGCGCAGGCCAAAGTTGATTTTGGCAAACGCAAACTGGTACGTAATAAAGATCTCTACCGGCAGGAACTGATTTCTATTCATGAAAAAGATGAAATGGAAACCGAGCATAGAATGGCCGAGCTGGAACTTAGGGAGGTGCAGGAGAAACTCAAATTACGTACCCTACGCAGTCCGATTAGTGGCATTGTTACCGAACGCCATCATTCGGCGGGTGAATTTATTGGTGAAGATCCGGTGCTAACATTAGTCAGTATCGACCCGCTGAATGTTGAAATTATTGTTCCGGTTTCCCGTATCGGTACGATTCGAAAAGGCATGACTGCCATTGTTTCACCCGAGTCTCCTGCAGGTAGTCATTTTACCGGCAAGGTAGATATCGTTGATCAGATTATCGATGCGGCTAGCGCGACCTATACGGTTCGAGTCAAGCTACCCAACCCCAAACATGCTATCGCGGCAGGTTTGAAATGCAGCGTGAGTTTTTCTGCACCTTAG
>CAZIJT010000148.1:0-6172 GCA_964539595.1 uncultured Thiohalophilus sp.
GAGTTCACTATGGCAACAAACCGTTTTACTGATCAAATGCAGGCCTATGGTCGCTGGAAAGCTGACCTCGGTCAGGCCATTGGCAATTATCAACGCTGGCTTGAAATTAACAAAATGAGCAGTCCCGAAGTGGAGCTGCGTATTTTTGAGCTACTGGAAACCATGAAGTCCGACCGCCTGACCATCGCCTTCGTGGCTGAATTCGCACGCGGCAAAACTGAACTGATTAACGCCATTTTCTTTTCTGAATATGATCGCCGCCTGCTACCTTCAGAGGCAGGACGCACCACCATGTGTCCCACCGAGCTTATCTATGACAGCAAGGCCGATGAAAGCTATATTCGCCTGTTACCGATTGAAACGCGTCTGGAAGACACCAGCATTCAGGAGCACAAGAAAGAACCTATTAACTGGACCACCATTACCCTCGATACTAATTCTTCAGAAAAAATGGCCGAGGCTTTCAAGGAAGTGGTTCGCACTAAACGCGTACCCGCACCGGTCGCCGCCCGGCTCGGGCTCATTGATGCGAACGAAGCCGAAGAAAACAGCATCATCGAAATTCCCATGTGGCGGCATGCGATGATCAGCTTCCCTCATCCATTGCTAAAAGATGGTCTCTCCATCCTTGATACCCCCGGGCTGAATGCGCTCGGCAACGAACCCGAACTAACCATAAATATGCTGCCCAGTGCGCAGGCCGTCATTTTTGTACTGGCAGCCGATGCCGGGGTCACCAAATCCGATATGGATATGTGGACTCGTCACGTTAAACCCCTGGGCGGTGATGCTCGCCACAGCCGCATCATTGTGCTCAACAAAATCGATACCCTCTGGGATGAACTAAAAAGCGAGGAGGCCATTCACAACAGCATTGCCACACAATGCAATTCAGCCGCGCAAATGCTGGAAATTGACCCCAGCAATGTCTTCCCGGTGTCCGCACAAAAAGGCCTGCTGGCCAAGATTCGAACCGATCATGAGCTGCTGCAAAAAAGTAACATCCTTGCTCTGGAAACTATTTTATCCACCCAGATTCTGCCGCAGAAACAAACCCTGCTACGGGAAAATACGATATCTGAAATCGGTAACATGGTGACCCAGTCTCGCGATCTGATCGCCGCACGTCTGACAGGCGTCAACAAACAGTTAAAAGAGTTACAGGGACTCAGCGGTAAAAATGAAGATGTCATCTTGCATCTGATGAAAAAAACCCGCGAAGAACAAACCGTCTATCACAAAAGCGTGGAAAGCTTTCAGAACAACAAAAAGAACTTTACTGACAAACATGCCGCCCTGCTTGGTGAACTCAGCCTGACCCGACTGGATCAGCTAATGGCCAAAACCCGCAAAGACATGGCGGGCACCTGGACGACAATGGGTCTAAAAGCCGACATGAAAGAATTTTTCGACATGATCACGGATAGCATCAACCAGGCCAACAAGCAGGCCGACCAGGTGAACATGCTGATTCAGACCATTTACCAGCAATTTCAAAAACAACACGGCCTCTCTGACAGCAAACCAAAACTATTCAGCCTGTCTAAATATAAACGTGATCTGGAACGCCTCAACCATGAAGCCGAGGCCTACCGTAAAAGTCCGGTTACCACCATGACCGAGCAATCCTTTGTGGTAAAGAAATTTTTCATTTCCATGGTCAGCCATGCACGCAACACCTTTTTTCAGGCGCATCAGGATGCATCATCCTGGGGCAAGGCGGCAATGGCACCGCTGGTTACCCGAATTAAGGATCATAAATCACAGATGGAAAAACGGCTGGAAAGCCTGCGCAAGATTAATGAATCCCGCGACACCCTGAAAAGCAAGATCAGTGAACTGGAAATCGCTGCCAGCAAACTCAATGAGCAGCTTAGCGATCTTAACCAACTGATGGAAACCCTGATGCGACCGCTCGAACCCGCGCCCGGCGAGGCCTCATCTGAAGCCAGCCAGGTGGCCTGAAACCAAAAGCCCAGGTGAATCCAGTTGTCGGAATCAAGCCGCTACAAAGGTTTCAAAATGAACTACCCCACCGCAAGCAGACACGGAGTATCTGCGTATGTAGGTTCGGCTTCAGCCGTACCAGTGCGGCTGAAGCCGAACCTACAATAGAACGCCGCAGCAAACAGCGAGGAATTAAACCCAACGGAGATTAAGGCCAGTTACATGTTGACTCCGACAGCTAAAATATTGCTCAGGTCATGGCTAACAGCAGGAGCTGCTACGCTAGTCTATAATTACAGCCCTGCCCACAAAATATAGTGGGTTTTATAGCGTCTTATCATGATGTCGACATATAAATAACCGGTGTATACATCCATGCAGACGTATCGAAAACAACGGGGGCAAACCATGAAATGGAAATGGCTGGTTTTATTACTTCCACTTCTGCTGTCGATTTCGTCATTGCAGGCAGAGACGGATCGATCACAGGATTTCGGCAACTACATAGTTTATTACAGCGCTCTGCCAACTGACGTTCTGCAAGCAGACATCGCCCGTCAGTACGGTATTAGCCGCAGTAAATTTCGTGGTTTTATTACCATCTCGGTGCAGAAAAAAACCGACACGGCCAGTGGCAAACCGATTAACGCGCAGGTCAAGGTCAGCGCCAGCAACCTGACCGGTCAACAAAAGACCTTCTCGTTACAACGCGTTGAAGAAGGCGCCGCCATCTATTATGTCGATGATTTTCGGATTGCCAACATGGAAACGCTTAACTTCACTCTAAAGATTAAACCTGAAGACAGTGACAAAAATTTCACTGTCAATTTTCGTCAACAGTTCTTTACAAACTAGGTACAATACCAGACAATTTATCTGGTTTATAGCCACTGTAGCGTTCAGTCCTGCATCAGCTAATCACTGATGCAGTGATTTTATATTCACCGCAAATAAGAACCTGAAGTAACTATGCTCAACCTCCAGCGCGCGTCAGACCTCACTCTGCATCTTGCTTGTTTGCAAGAAAATGACGCCGCCTGATGCCAGTTCGTTTATCCCTACGTCTTATCATTGGTGTCTGTCTGATCGTCGGCACCATGTTATCGCTATTTATATGGAACAGCGCCAATCTCACCTTAAACAGCCAGAAAGAGCAACTCAAACAATATATCGATGATCAGGCGGAGTTACTCAGTATCGCGCTTGAACCGGGGCTGGTAAAAAATGATCAGGTACTACTCAATGAGATCATCAACCGGCTAAAAAACAATCCCAACATTATTTACACCATCGTCTATGACAAACAACAAAAAGTCAGAGCCTCCTTCAGTCTGGAAAATCATCCCTATTCACACGCTTACGAAGCCAACACCATTCTCAGCAAAGACAGCGTCGATCTCATTCTCCCGATCAAACAAAATGGCATACTACTAGGCGAAGTACATCTGGGCTATTCAATCAAAGGCCTGATCAAAAAAACCCAGGCCAGTAAGATGATCAACATCAGTATTGCTCTGGCCGGTCTGCTGATCACCATGCTGCTCACAGCCTTACTCAGCTTCTTTATTACCCGAGGTTTACGTTGGCTTGAAGCCGGTGCCCGTGCGTTGGAAAAAAATGATCTACAATTTCGCATACCGCTGGATTCAAACGATGAAATTGGTAATGTTGCCCGCTCATTCAACGCTCTGGCCGAACATCTGCAACAGGCCAGCAAAAACCTAAAATCTGATTTCAGCCTGCTGGAAAGTGAAAAGCAACGCATGGAAAGCCTGCTTAATAGCGTCAATGCCGTGGTGCTTGAAATTGATCCGGCCAGTAAAGATTTTCTGTTTGTTAGTCAGGAAGCCGAAAAACTACTGGGCTATGATTGCAAACAATGGCTGCAAACCGGTTTCTGGGAACGCCATCTGCATCCCGAAGATAAGGACTGGGTGATCAACACTATCAACGGCCAGATCAGCGAAACCGGCAACTTCTCACTCGACTACCGTCTACGCCATCATAGTGGCGAATATATCTGGATCCGCAGTATCCATACTCTGGGTTATGATGGCGACAGCCAGCTACACTATCGCGGCCTGTTCCTCGACATCACTCAGGAAAAAATATCTGAACAACGGATTCTATATCTGGCCAATCATGACTCACTCACCAGCCTGCACAACCGCAATTACTTCCAGGAACAACTGGCTCACCAGATTAACTATGCGCTGCGCTTCCAGTTTGAAGGCGCACTATTATTTATCGATCTGGATCAGTTCAAGTACATTAACGATACCCTCGGCCACCAGTCCGGTGACAAATGCCTGATTACCGCCGCCCAGACTCTGCAATCCTCACTGCGTGAAGTTGACTTCATAGGCCGCCTGGGTGGCGATGAATTTGGCATCCTCCTGCCCCGTAGCAGTGCAGAGGGCGCGATGAAGGTTGCAGAAAACCTGCTGAAAAATCTAAGCCAGCAAACCCTGTTCCCGGACAAGCTCAATATCAAACTTTGCGCCAGCATTGGCATCGCCCTGTTCCCAACACATGGCGACACACCCAGCGAATTGCTGGCGCGCGCCGATGCTGCGATGTACACCGCTAAACGTAACGGTCGCAATCAGGCGCATCTCTATAGCGATGAGGACAAGGAACTGCTCAATATGCAGACCAAGATCCACTGGGAAAATCGCATTCGCCATGCATTGGACAATGATCTATTTGTTCTTCATTACCAGCCCATTGTCGATCTACACACCAATCGTATCGCCCACTACGAAGCCCTGTTACGCATGCAGGATGAAGATGGGGGTTTGATTTATCCTTCTGACTTTCTCGACATTGCCGAACGCTTCGGCCTGATTAATGAGATTGATAAATGGGTACTAAACAAGAGCATCCAGGTTCAGGGAGAAACCTGTCATGGTGGCGAGCCCGTCACTCTGGCAGTCAATCTCTCTGGCCGACACTTTGGCAATACCGAGTTTGTGCATCTGGTAAAAGATGCACTGGAAAAATACAATGCCGACCCTCGGGCACTTATATTTGAAGTCACCGAAACCGCCGCAGTGGAAAATTTTGCTCAGGCCAAAAACTTTATCAACGCGCTGCGCAATCTCGGTTGCCGCTTCGCTCTCGATGATTTTGGTATGGGCTATTCGTCCTTTCAGTATCTCAAAAATCTGCCTGTTGATATGGTCAAGATCGACGGCAACTTTGTCCGCAACCTGCACAACAACCATGATGATCGTGTCATCGTCAAAGCGATGTGCGAACTGGCTCGCGGCATGCACATCAGCACAGTGGCTGAATTTGTCGAGAATGAGGAAATTCTGTTGCTGTTACAGGAATTCGGCATCGACTATGGACAGGGCTTTCACATCGCCTATCCTGAGGCTGAATTTATTCAGCACGCGTTAACCGGCTGACGTTCGCTGTAGGTACGAATTTAATCATACTTTGTACGACTGAAGTCGTACCTACAGGCTACCCACAACTCGCCACAGATTCAGCAAACCAAAACATATAATCAAACTACCGGCCAACTGACGTAGCCAACGACGTTGCACCCAACGGCGTAAGCTCATGGCAAACGCGCCCATCGCCAGTAAATTTGGCAACGTGCCCAAACCAAAACTCAGCAATAGCAGGCCACCATCTACCGGGCTGCCACTGGCAATCGCCCAGATCAACACACTGTAAACCAGACCACAGGGCAACCAGCCCCAGAGCAGTCCCAGGGTGAAAGCATGAAGGCTTGAACGCACCGGCAACAGCCCGCGTCCCAGCGGTTCGATATAGCGCCACACACCACCCCCCAGCCGTTCCACTTTCGCCAGCCCCTGCCACCAGCCCGCAATATACAGACCCAGCGCCAACATAAATAAGCCCGCCGCAAATTGCAGCCCCAGCTGCCAGTAATGAACTTCAATCCATTGACCGGCCAGCCAGCTAACACCACCCATCAGCATGCCCGCAATACTATAACTGCCAATACGAGCAAAATTATAGGCGAGTAAATATGACCAGGGTGCGCGGCCTTTTTCCACCGACACCCCAAAGCTCAGCGCGCCGACAATGCCGCCGCACATGGCCACGCAATGCACGCCGCCAAGCAGGCCGACAAGAAAAGCGGAGAGATACGTGATTTCAGAATTGAGCATGTTAATTAAAAGATCAAAATATCTAAGGAAGCTCTGATTAATTCTGCCGTTCGTGGTGAGCTTGTCGAACCATGAAC
>CAZIJT010000149.1:0-6164 GCA_964539595.1 uncultured Thiohalophilus sp.
TCGCAATACCGTACAGACCCGCTAACTCGTAGGAACCCCAGATGGAAGCACACACCGCCAATACAGGCGCGGCGGTGGATTTCATGGAAACACCCAGACCTGCAATCACGTTAGTACCGTCACCGGTCAGTGAGGCTTTGGCAATGTCACGAACCGGGCTGTATTCCGTTGCCGTGTAGTATTCGGTAATAAGTACCATCGCCGCGGTCAGCACCAGACCAATTAAGGTCGCGTAGAAAAGTTCCATCGCACCCGCAGTACCACCATTATCTAGCGCGATACTGACATCAGCCATCATAGAATTGGTAATGAAGTAGAAGGCAACGGCTGCCAGCGCACCCGAAACAATCACGCCACGATACAGGGCGTTCATGATTTTGCCACCTTCGTTTACCTTAACGAAGAAGGTACCAATAATAGAAGCAATAATAGATGCACCACCAAGAACCAGGGGATATAAAACGGCATCGCCACTGTTGTCTCCGCTAAGAAGCAGACCACCCAATAACATGGTGGCAATAATCGTTACCGCATAGGTTTCAAATAAATCCGCTGCCATACCCGCGCAATCACCCACGTTATCGCCCACGTTATCCGCGATAACCGCCGGGTTGCGTGGATCATCTTCTGGAATGCCTGCTTCAACCTTACCCACGATATCCGCACCCACATCCGCACCCTTGGTGAAGATACCGCCGCCAAGACGCGCGAAGATGGAAATCAGTGAACCACCAAAAGCCAGGGCAACCAATGCATGCAAGGCTTCTTTAGTCTCAACACCCATTGCCGTGAGGATGGCGTAATAACCGGCAACGCCTAACAGCGCCAGACCGACAACCAACATACCGGTAATCGCACCGCCACGGAACGCAACCTGGAAGGCCGCATTGATTCCGTTTTTAGCGGCTTCTGCTGTTCTTGAATTAGAACGAACTGAAACGTTCATGCCGATGAAGCCGGTCAGGCCGGAGAACACCGCACCAATCACAAAGCCAATGGCTGAATGAAGACCCAGCGCCACAAAAATAGCAACGGTCAAAACCGCTCCCACAATTGCAATCGTCTGATACTGGCGTTTTAAGTACGCCGAAGCACCATCTTGTACCGCGAGCGCGATACGTTTCATTTCATCATTACCCATGGGTAACGACATGATTTTAGAAATCGATACCACACCATATAAAATGGCAAAGACTGATGCACCTAGTGCAAACATCATCCCAAAAGACATACACAATTCCCCAAAGGCTAGTTTTAAGTAAAGCGAATCCTACGCCCTTTTTCAGCCAGTGGTAATTGTGTCTTTTTATCCGGGTATGTATAAGCTTAATAACTTAGGGTAAATTAAGCTTAGACTTTGTCTTGATTTGCAGCTAAGCATTTAATTTATAATAACTTACTTAATTATTATATAATCATGCGCTAATATTGACTGGGCGAGAAAATAGATTTAAATATACAAACTTACCCGCTGAAGCCTTATCTATGTGCGCTATATCAAGCAGGGTTTATCCAGCTGAATTATCCTGTCTAAAAAGCAGGTTTAAACCGCTACAGAAAATGAAAAATAATAATCTGATCCAGATCAACATAAACTAGAAAATCTAAAGGAAGTCCTCATGCAAAATCCCGTCATTGTAATTGGCATCGGTGAAATGGCCAGTGTCTTTAGCCGCGCTCTGCTGCGTTCGGGCCATCCAGTTTATCCGGTCAACCGTGACACGAACATGCAGGCACTGGCCAAACAGATCCCCGAACCTTCACTGGTACTGGTCGGTGTCGGTGAAAATGATCTACAGCCGGTATTAAAGCAGATCCCGGATCAATGGCGATCACGGCTGGGGCTATTGCAAAATGAGCTACTGCCACGCGACTGGCAAACACTGAACCTGGCCACACCGCCAACCGTTATTTCAGTCTGGTTCGAAAAGAAAAAAGGCATGGACTATAAAGTGCTGGTGCCCTCCCCTGTTCATGGGCCAAATGCCGAACTCCTTATTAATGCACTGGCAACGCTCGATATCCCCAGCTATGAAGTAAGCGATGAGAACGAACTGGAGTTCGAACTGGTACGCAAGAACCTCTATATCCTGACAACGAATATTGTCGGGCTGATGATTAACCGCTTCAACGCCGAAACCGTAAAAGAGATGTGGGACGACTATCAGGATTTAGCCCGCGAGGTGGCTGACAATGTCATCGATATACAGGAATGGCTGACACAACACAGGTTTGAGCGTGAAAAATTAATCGATGCCATGCATAAAGCCATCAACGGCGATCTCGAACACAAATGCATGGGACGCTCAGCCCCCGTGCGTCTGCGTCGTGCTATCGATCAGGCCGACGTAGCCGGCTTAAGCGTCTCTCGCTTGCGGGATATTTATAGCAAGGAAGTGGAATCTGAAATATAGATTTTTTACTACGGAAAACATAAAGGCCGTCATTGCCAATGGTGGGCAATGCCCACCCTACGGATTAGGTGAAATATCAGCTGTCGTTATAAATGGGACAGAATGTGTAGGGTGGGCACTGCCCACCATGCAGTGCTTAACGCTATTCCGCCACCAGCACCCGCGCCTGTTCCACATAGCGGCAGATAATTTCCGCGCCATCTAAAATACGCGGGCCATGCCGGTGTATCAGTCCTGGATCTATAAAATAAAGTTGTTGCAGGCGCACGGCTGGCAGGGTTTTCCAGCGCCGCCAATTGTCCAGCCACTGCGCTTTTTCTTCGACATCACCACCGGCAATGATAATTTCAGGTTTTTGGGCAATCACCGCCTCCACGCTCACGCCGGCTGAAAGTGCCGGCATATCTTTGAAAACATTTTCCGCGCCACACATACGCATCACCGCCGAAATCAAATGCTCATCGTTAACCGTGATCAGCGGATCATTCCAGATTTGATAAAACATCCTGACTTTTTTTCTATGCTGCCAGGTTTTTTTCAAGTTTTTATGGTGCTGACGGAAATCAGCACTAAAATGATTTGCTACAGATTCTGTTGCCGTCAGTTTACCCAGCCGTTCGATACTGTTGGCCACATCATCAATAGAGTGCGGTTCGTTGATAAAGACCGTCAAGCCTAACTGGATAAGTTTTTCAATATCATTTTTCCGGTTGCCACTTTGCCAGGCAATAATCAGATCCGGCTGCAGTGCCAGAATGCGCTCCACATCAACCGCCGTGTAACTGCCAACCTGAGGAATCGTTTTTGCCTGTTCCGGGAAATCGCTATAGGCAACCGTACCGATAATACGGTCACCCGCACCCGCAGCAAACAATAGCTCAACCGCATGCGGGGCAAGGGTAATGATACGCTCGGCAGGTCTGGCCAGACTAACCGTACGATCTGCATCGTCAACGATACTAATGCCAGCCGCCTGCACATTTTGCATTATATAGAATAGAAGCGCCCCAATTAGAATTAGCGCGCGATTAGCTTTTATATCATTAAAAAATATCATCTCGCTATTTTAAACACTATGCGCCAAGCAGATCCTGTTTATTTTTTGCTCTGTTTTCATTTATCTGCTGTGATTTTTCCAATCCAGTGCGATACATGGAATAAATTCCTCGCGCCTGTGTCCTTACATCTTGATCTCTGAGATTGATCACTGCAAACAACTGAAGCTGTTGTCTGCTATTTCATCAATAATTATTTTAAGGATACCACCATGAAAATGATAAATGAAAAGAAACGCTTTTTCTCTTTTCTGCTAAGCACTACGCTGGCCTTGTCATCGATAAATATCGCCACAGCCAGTGAGAAAGATAGTGACGATGATGATGATGACGATGAAGTGGAAATCACCCTGATTCATATTGGCGACATACATGGCCATATGGATTCACGAGTTAATGTTCGTAGCGATAGCAATGGACGTATGGAAGGCGGGCTGGCGCGAATTTACACCCAGGTGAAAAAAATCCGTAAGCATGCCGATCACAGTCTGACCATTATGACCGGCGATACCATTCATGGTTCGGCTGAAGCGTTGTTTACCCGCGGTCAGGCTCTGGTTGATCCTATTAACAAATTTGGCATTGACGTTTTTGCCCCCGGCAACTGGGAATATGTTTATGGTACTGAACGTTTCCATGAATTGTTTACCGGCAAAAAACCGGGCACTAACTGGAACGCCATTGCTTCCAACCTTTACTACACCGGTGCGCCCTATGAAGACAAGGTCGGCCAACGTGTTCTGCCTTCCTACTGGATCAAGGAAATCGCCGGCATTAAAATCGGCTTCATTGGCTTTACCACTGAACGTGGCCCCAAGGTCATTGGTTCAGAAGTGGTCGATGGTTTTGGTTTCAGCAAAGGCGATGCCGAAATTGCTGAGCTTGTACCATTAATGCGCGAAGTCCACAAAGTGGATTTAGTGGTAATGATTTCAGAACTGAATCTGGCTAACAACTACCGATTGACCGAAGCGGTTCCCGGCGTTGACATTGTTTTCTCCTCTGATATGCATGAGGAAACACCGAAGATGATTCGCAATAGTAACGGTACTGTACTCGTCGCTGAAGGTATGGACGGTTCTAATATTGGTGAAATGGAAGTTGAATTCAAAAACGGCAAGCTGGTCGATATTGAATGGAAACAACATGCTATCGACACGCGCATTAAAGAAAACAAAAAGATTGCCAAAATGGTTGCCAAAATTCAGGCTCCTTTCTATGGCGACAGCTTTGTTCCGCATGTGAATCCGCTCAATGGAACCACCCTGGATCGCCCACTTGATACGGTCATTGGTACTGCATCGGTTGATCTGCATCGCTCCAACTTTGCCCATGAAAATATGCCGGGTGTAGTCGAAGGTACTTCGCATGATTTTCTGGCTGATGTGTTCCGCGAAATTACCGGTGCTGATCTGGGTGTGATTCGTGGTTTCCGCTATGGCACTACCGTAGCAGCGGGTCCGGTCACCCTGGGTGAAGTTTATCACTTTGTACCCATTGGTCCTTACCTGGCTTATGGCGAAGTGACGGGTAAACAGATCAAAGGCACTATCGAAAAACCGGCTGATGGTTCATTGAATCCGAATGTTGCCAAGTGGGGCGGCGGCTGGTTGTTTGGCTGGAGTGGAATGCGTTATGACCTCGACCCTTACCAGACCCTGGGCAATCGTGCGACCAATATTGAAATCTACAATCGCACAACCAGTAGCTGGGAGCCTCTGGACATGGAGAAGACTTACACCATGGCGGGTTACAACTATGACTCTGAGCCTAACCGCATCAACAAGGTTCCTGCAAAAAATGTCATCCAGATGAAAGAAGCCGATGGTTCTGGCCTGACGGTTGTCAACGCCGTTGACCGTTACCTGCAAACCACCGATGCCAACCCAGTACAAAACCGCATTACCCTGATGCGTCCACTGCCGGATTTACGTCCTACATTGGGCTTCCCGATGATCCAGTCTATGTTTGGTGCGCGTGAAGATTTAGCCCCTTACTAGCCACTGCAAATCTTCAGCTATGGTTCAACCCAACCTACTATGAAAATACTTTGAACGTAGGTTGGGTTGAGCAACGCGAAGCCCAACAAACAATTCTAAAATTTAAGGATAAACACCATGAAAATTAACAAGTATGTTTTATTTCTACTCGCATCCAGCTTAACTAACGTATCACTCGCATCATCAAGCGATGATGACAAAGATAAGCCTTTACCCTGCCCGGATCAGGCCATTATAAACATGGACAAACAGTTTGGTCATGGCACCAGCTTATCTACCACTTGCATACAGAAACGCAAAAAAGTTAAAGATGTCTTTGCCTGGAACTCAGCCGGTATCAATAAGAAAAAGAAACTTGGCCAGCAGGTGCATGTTACACGTAACAGTGTTAATAATTATGAGTCAATCTATGGCATGAAAATCAATAAAGACTTTGAAGTCATTGCCATTGGTTATTCTGGTGGTGGTCGCTGGTTGTTGACCGATGAAGCCTATAACCGTACATACAACGTCACCACCGGCAACCCTACCGGCGCACTAACCGTGTCATTAGTTGAACGCGGTGTAAAAGTTTACATGTGCCAAAATACGATGCGCGGTAATGGTTGGGTTAGCAGTGATTTGTTGCCCGGTGTAGAAATGGTACCCTCCGGTGCTGTCGCGCTTCTTGATTTTTCACATCAGGGTTACAAATA
>CAZIJT010000150.1:0-6148 GCA_964539595.1 uncultured Thiohalophilus sp.
TTGCCGGACGCTTCGTCCTGCCCCGGCTGGTTAAAGAAGAGACCGACGGTACCAGCGCCACTCATACCATGAGCTATTTCCGTGATATCTATGGCATTGATTACGACATGTATGAAATCGTGGTGCCGGATGACAGTGCAATGGTGGGCAAGCTGCTGGATGATATTGAACACCAACATCGCGTCCGGGTGATTGCCGCGCTACGCGGCAGCGATGATTTGCGTATCGGCCCCGGTGGCCTGGCGCGAGATGTGGGCATCGAAGCGGGAACCGTGCTCGGCCTTCTCGCCACCCAGGATAATGTTAAAAATCTGGTAGACAAATATGATCTGGAGTTGCGTGACAGTCTGGAAACATTTTCAGAATCACTGGCCGCGACCAAGGCCGGGATTGCCGAGGTGGTTATCCCCCCCGGTTCCAAGTTGATTGAAAAAAGTGCCCGCGATGTATGGATGCGCAAGACCTATGGTATTGCCATGGTGAGCATGCACCGTGGCGGTGAAACCCTACGCGAAGGTGATGGCATTCGTGATCTGCCATTGCAGGCCGGTGATACGCTGGTGGTGCATACCAGTTGGGATGCGTTAGCGCGACTGGAAAATGATCGCAACTTCGTGGTGGTGACGACCGAATATCCGCATGAAGATCTGCGTCCGCATAAACTTGGTTTCGCATTATTGTTTTTCACCATTGCGCTTTCGATGGTGTTGTTTACCGATCTGCGTTTATCCGTTGCCCTGCTCACCGGCGCAATGGGCATGGTACTTTCAGGCGTGCTGACCATTGATGAAGCCTATGAGGCGGTAAGCTGGAAAACCGTATTCCTGTTAGCGTCATTGATTCCGCTGGGGCTGGCAGTGGAAACCAGCGGCACCGCCAAGTGGATTGCCGAACAGGTAGTTAGTCTGGTGGGTGGCGCTGAACCCTGGGTGATTCAGGCTTCAATTGCGGCATTGGCAACCTTCTTCACCCTGGTGATGTCGAATGTCGGCGCAACCGTATTACTGGTACCACTGGCAGTAAACGTCGCCCTGCAGGTAGGTGCGGATCCGGCAATTTATGCCTTGACCGTGGCTATTGCCACTTCCAACTCCTTCCTGATTCCAACCCATCAGGTCAACGCCCTGATTATGGGACCGGGCGGCTATCGGGTGCCGGACTTTATGAAAGCCGGTGGCGTGATGACCGTGTTGTTCCTGATCGTGATGATGTTTATGATGAATCTGGTGCTGTAGTAAAGCTGGATAAGAGACAAAAAAACCGGAGCCTTGGCTCCGGTTTTTTTATGGTTGCCTAATATGCATTTACATTACAGTGAGCGGCGTAATAGCTATAATTTTTATTTTGAATGCATTGTCTTTGTTACTCTTTTATTTTTGCGTGACAGAGCCGTCTTAGATTTTGGTTGTGCCTTTATGCGTTCGATATCATTTAATAATCGTATTAGTGAGCGACCTACTGCATAAGCAAGATTAACAGGAACTGCATTACCAATTTGTTTGTATTGTGACGTTAATGGCCCACAGAAATTCCATTCATCAGGAAATGTTTGTATTCGAGCATATTCTCTAATAGTTAGTGGTCTTGTGGCTCGCGGGTGACAACGCTCTGTTTGTTTTTGTGCGGGAGAACAGGTAAGCGTTAAACTAGGTTCTTCCCACGAAAGTCTTCTCGCCATCCCTGTTTTTCCACCACCAAGAAAATAACTTTTTTTCATATATTCCCTTTGTAGTTTATCTGGCAAATCTCGCCAATAACCACCCTGAGGAACACGGGCTAATATCTCGGCTTTTCGTGGGGGATATTTCTGACCATCTGATTTTGGTACATCAGTTCTATATAAAACACCTTTTTTCAAAGCGTCCTTTAAAACCATAATTCTTTTATATGGCGACGGCCATCGAAATTCTACCTTTTTAGCAAGATCTTTTCTTATACCAACCAGAAGCAACCGCTCTCTCTTTTGCGGAACCTGATAAAATACAGCCTTTAATACTCTCGGTTCTACCAGTTTGTAACCAAGTTCATCTATTATATTTTTAATGGCATCTAAGGTTTTTCCATCATCATGCTTGAGCAACCCGCGAACATTTTCACCCAATATTATTTTTGGCCTTGATTCTTTAATGGCTCTCGCAAATTCAAAAAACAATGTACCTCTTGCGTCTTCAAAGCCTAATTTATTTCCGGCATAAGAAAATGCCTGACATGGGAAGCCACCAGATAATATATCCACCTTACCTTTATATTTTTTAAAACTAATTTCTGATATGTCGCCTTCTATAACATTCCATCCGGGGCGATTTTTCTTTAATGTATTACATGCGTGTTTATCTATTTCATTTAACAAAACCGAATCAAAGCCAGCTTTCTCCATTCCAATAGCTAAACCACCTGCACCCGCAAACAGCTCAATAAGCTTATATGGACGTTTAGATTTTATTTTTATCTCTTTATCCCAATTGCTATTGAATAGTAATTGAGCTTGCTCAAATGATTCTAACTGTGATTTATGATAAACACGATAATTATTGTCAGGATGTCGTTGAGGTATTAGCGTACCATTATTATCCCATCGTCTTAGGGTTTCTTTGGATATACTTAAAATATCCGCTACCTGTGCAATTGAGTAATATTCAGGAATCATTGTGCTTTCTTTAACGTTGGGCATGGTTACTATTTGAATATATTTTTCAGCGCATGTCAAACCTTGCTCATGGTTATTTTTTGTAGGCTAATTCAAAGTATTTTGAAAATGCTGTTTTGTCGGAAATTTTAAAATTATTTCTGCCATAATGTTTCACAAATATATGTTCAATCACCTCGGGTAATACTGAGTAGAAATTAAAAATAGCATTCTCATCACCAGTAACCAAAGAGTAAAAACTTGCCCCATCGATTATTCTGACTTGCTCATTTTTTGGACACTTCGCGCCTTTATCTTTATCGGATGGCTCAAAAGTATCATTGGTTTGAGTAGGAGATTTGGGGATGATATTTACAAAATATGCTGTATAGCCTCTATATTTACTGGCTTTCGGCATAACTAAACGTTCAAGTGAATAATATTGATCCGATAGTTTCCCGCCAGTGACGGTATTGTATTTATTTTTAACTTCGGCAATTATTTTTTTATCCTCACATATTAAGTCAACGACGGAACCTGTACCAAGGTCTTGCCAGCCTTTAACTTTCCCCAGTATTTTTTGATGGAGATTCCCAACATGATTTTGTAGGGTTTTTTGGCATTGCCTAATTGTTTCAGAGCTTTTCCATATCTCATGATCAATATCAAAAGCAGCAGCCTCAAATAACGCACCGAATGGATCAATTACATTTTTTGTAAATTCATTTTCAGCTTCTTTTTTTCTTTTTATGCCTTTATCAAGAACTAATTTTACAATCAGTTCCAGCTCATTATCTGCTATGTAATTTAAATAACTCATGTTACCTCTGTTGCTGATTGTGAAATTTCAACAGTTATTTTTAACTACATGAAGTAGCGGTTTGATATTCAGTGACAATTAAAAAACCTGTGCAGCATCAAACACCGGGCCATCAACACAGACTCGCTTCATCGCTGAGCCGTGTTTGGTTTTTACTTTTACCACGCAACCGGCACAGCCGCCGACTCCACAGGCCATAAATTCTTCCAGTGATACCTGTGCAGGTAGCGCATAATCTTTGGCGAGCTGAGCCACGGCTTCGAGCATGGGATGAGGGCCACAGGAAAAAATTTCTACCTTACGGCGTTCGTCTTCATTAAGACTGTCTAACCACAGGCGCGCTAGATCGGTAACATAGCCGTGGTGGCAACCGGGGTAGCCCTGCGTGCTGGTGAGGCGGGTGGGAATATTCCAGTCTTCGAGTAGTGGCATGGTGGCGATGACCTCATTCGGCAGGCCGGGAATTAAAATTTCTGAAGGATGACTGGTAAAGGGGAAGGGCACTTCCGAACCCAGAATCACAAAGGGGGAGTACAATTCTTTTTGTTGACGTGCGCTATCGGCAATAAAAATCATCGGCGGCATGCCTACGCCACCGCCGATCAAAAGTGGTCGTGAACGTTGGGGATGCAATTCGAAGGCTTTGCCAATCGGTCCCATCAGGTTCAATGTCTCGCCTACGGTGCGCTGTGATAGTAGCCGGGTTCCTTCGCCAAAGACTTTGTATAGCAGCTCAATTTCGCCTGCTTTGATATCCACTCGCATGATGGAGATAGGTCGGCGTAAAGGACGCTGCGGATCACAGCTTAGGTGTACGAAACTGCCGGGCAGAGCATGACGAGCAACGTCAGGTGCATGTAGACGCAGGATATGTTGATCGCCATCGCAATGGGTGTGCGCAAGGATCGTGGCATCTTCAACAAAAATAGTATCGCGGTGATGGTTCATGTTTGGATCCAGATAAAGCAGGTGATAAAAGGGTAAGCACTTATAATGGGTTTGTTTATATGATGCATTGTTGGGCTTCATTTCATTCAGCCCAACCTGCATAAATTATAAATTAAACTGCTGGTATGTAGGTTGGGCAGCGCGAGAGCGAAGCTCAACAATGCATTTCTTTCGATCCCTCAACAGCGTGTCCTGTCAGTTTTCAAAAACTGGTCGTCCCCCCAGCAGGGTATGCGTTACCCGTCCCTTAAGTTCCCAACCATTGAACGGTGAATTTTTACCGTGGCTAATAAATTTTGCGGGATCAACCGCCCAGTGTTGCGTGGGATCAAAGATGCAGACATCGGCGTGAGCGCCAGCAGCAAGATGACCGCTATTGAGACCCAGTATGCGTGCAGGTTCCGTGGTTAGTTTGGCGATTAGATCGGTGAGGGGTAAAACGCCATCCTCGACCAGCCGCAATGACAGCGGCAACAGGGTTTCCAGCGCTGAGATTCCCGGCTCGGTTTCTGCAAAGGGGGCGAGTTTGGCATCGGCATCGTGGGGCTGATGATCTGAGCAAATTGCACTGATAGTGCCACTGCCAACACCACTGCGCAGCGCGTCTCGATCACGTTGGCTGCGCAACGGTGGCAGCACATGACACTGGCTGTTGAAGTGACCCACGTCCATGTCGATGAGATGCAGCTGATGGGCGGCGACATCCATGCTCACCGGCAGACCATCGTGCTGGGCGCGGGCGATCATTTGCACCGAGTGGGCGCAGGCTATTTGGCAGAAGTGAGCGCGCACGCCAGTTTGTTCAATTAGCATCAGTTCCCGCGCCACGGCCACTGTTTCAGCGGACTCGGGAATCCCGGGCAAACCTAGCCGGGTGCTGATCGCGCCTTCATGCACACAGCCCTGTCCAGAAAGGCCGGGATCGTTGGCATGCAGGAAAACAGTCAGGCCACAGCTGGCCGCGTATTCCATTGCCCGACGCATGATTAAATTATTTTTAACCGGCTGGCGAGCATTGCTGATTCCGACACAGCCGCCCTCCTGTTGCAGCTTGACCATCTCGGCCAGTTGTTCACCTTTTAATTGCTGAGTCAGCGCACCGAGGGTTACGACCCGGGCGAAGCCGGCAGCCTCGGCTTTCTGGTGAATCAGCTCAGACACCGCCGGGTTATCAATAATGGGATCGGTATCCGGTGGCATACAGAGCGTGGTAATACCGCCTGCGGCGGCGGCGCGAGTTTCCGAGGCAATAGTACCCTTGTGCTCGTTGCCGGGTTCGCATAGGTGGGCGGCGAGATCGATGAGTCCGGGACAGACAATTTGGCCGCGGGCATCAATAATTTCATCGGCGGCAAAGTCGGCTGGAATTTCTCCGCAGGCGACGATGCGGCCATCGGCAATTGCAAGTTCGGTGGGCTGGTCAATCTCGTTGGCCGGGTCGATGAGGTGGCCGTTGGTAATCAGAATTCGCATTACTGGCTGGCCTCACTGCCGGTATTACTATGGCCAAGAATTAGCGACATCACCGCCATGCGCACGGCAAGGCCGTTGGTGACCTGTTCGAGTATTACCGACTGCGCACCATCGGCGACAGTGGACTCAATTTCCACGCCGCGATTAATGGGGCCGGGATGCATGACGATGGCGTCGTCTTTGGCCAGCGCCAGTTTTTCCGGGGTCAGGCCGTAGCTTCTGAAATATTCATCTTCACTGGGCAGCAGCGCACCTTCCATGCGCTCGCGTTGCAGACGCAG
>CAZIJT010000151.1:0-6136 GCA_964539595.1 uncultured Thiohalophilus sp.
AGTTCAATCATCTTACTACTTAGTTCACAGGCCGCGCTGGCAACAGAGTCACTGGTGATTTTTTCCGGTCGCAGCGACAAGTTCGTGAAGCCGGTAGTGAAGGCCTTTACTGCAAAAACGGGTATCAAGGCGATATTGCATTCAGGCAGCTCGACTTCCTTGCTGAATAAACTCAAGCTCGAAGGGGCGCGCACCCAGGCGGATATTTATATCAGCAATGATGCAGGTAACCTGCAAAAGGGGAGTGAATTTAAACTATTCAAACCCTTGCCTGATAATATTGCCAATACGATACCCGCTAATTATCGGGCACTGGATAATACCTGGTTGGGCGTGTCCGCAAGAGCGCGTGTGCTGGTGGTGAGTACTAAAAAACAGGATGCTGATTTCGTAAAATCAGTATTTGATTTAGCGGATCCACGTCTACAGGGTAAGTTAGGTATTACGCATAGCGGCAATGAAAGTTACATCGCCGGGGTAACGGTTTACATGCAGAGTGCAGGCGAAGAGAAAACCCGTAACTGGTTAAAAGGGATGAAGCGCAATGTTGAAGGCAGTGTTTTTAATAAACACAGTAAGATTGTCAAAGCCGTCGCCGCCGGTAAGAAATCAATCGGTCTGGTGAATCATTATTATATTTATCGTCATCTGGCCAAACATCCTGATGCACCAATCAAGATTGTATTACCGGATCAGGATGGCATGGGTGTGGCCTGGAATGTTGCGGGTGCAGCAGTGAGCAAATATACGAAGCATGCGGATGCGGCTGAAAAATTTATGGCCTTTCTGGTTTCCGATGAAGGGCAGAAACTCTTTGCTCAGGTCAACAGCGAATATCCTACTCGCGCGGGTATTCCTGCGGCAGCTAAAGTTCCCGCAGCAGGTAGTTATAAGGTGGCCGATGTGCCGATGGTCAAGCTGGGCGAAATGCGCAATGCTACGCTGGATCTGATTGAATCTGTTGGCATGCCGTAAAAGCAGGGACGAGTTGCTAGTAGTGAGAGTTCTTCGCTTAACTGGCATTTATTGAAATTTGTGAGCTCTGTAGGATGGGCACGATTTTTGTGCCCACGAGGAAAATGCTGCAATTAATTAACGCACATGTGATTAATCTTTGCTATAGCTTATGAACTTTCACCACCTACTAGTCCGTTTGAGTTTTCGTAGTACGCTGGCACTGCTAGTTGCCTTATCGGCAGCGATTCCGCTGATCTTTGTTTTTTATAACAGTTTGCAACTCAGTACAGAAACCTGGATGCGACTCTGGAGTTCGCGTTTACCCGGCTTGTTGTGGAATACCCTGTCGCTGGCTTTTCTGGTAGGGCTGGGCGCTATGTTGCTGGGCGTGTCGGCTGCCTGGTGGGTGAGTCGCCGTGATTTTTTTGGACGGCGGCTAGCGGTGTGGCTGATGATTTTGCCGCTCACTATTCCGACTTATGTCTTCGCGCATATCTATACCAGCTTAATGGAAGACGATGGCTGGTTGGGTCAACTCTGGCTGCTACTGTTCGCGGACGTACCGATTCCTGAACTTTATAATATTGCTGGGGTGACATTTGTGCTGACGCTGGCAGGCTTTTCCTATGTGTTTTTACTGGTTCGTGATGCCCTGTCTCGTTCGCAAAAAGATCTGGATGAAGCGGCGCGAATTCATGGTGCCACACCCTCGCAGGTATTCTGGAAAGTTAACTTGCCGTTATTGCGCCCGGCGATTGCCGCCGGTCTTGCTTTAGTGGTATTGCACGTACTTTCAGATTTTGGCGCAGTGAGTATGTTGCGCTTCCAGACTTTTACCCTGAGCATTTATTTACAGATGAGTGGGCGCTTTGATTATCAGTCAGCCGCCGGGTTGAGCATGGTGCTGGTATCCTTGAGCCTGACTTTTTTAGTGCTGGAACGTTTTTTCCGTAATCGCCAGCGCTATTATGGTAGTGCGCAATCCAAGCGTTTCGAAGCACCACGTGCCACGCAATTTGAAACGTGGATGATCTGGTTCTGGCTCGGCTTGATCTCGCTATTTGCTTTTTTTCTGCCTCTCGCCTGGATGTTGCACTGGAGCTGGCAAGCCTGGAAAGCTGATTTGATCAGCGAAGAGTTCTGGGGCTATGTCGGCAACTCACTCAGCGTCAGCGTGATGGCTGCCAGTATTACGGTCTTTGCAGCGTTGCCGGTGGCGCTTTATCATGCGCGTGCCCGCAATCGTCTGAGTCAGGTTTATTTGCACATATCCAGCATTGGCTTTGTGTTACCCGGCCCGGTTATCGCATTAGGTATTCTGGCTTTTGTGCTGGCGCAAATGCCCATGATCTACGGCGGCCTCGCGGTACTGGTGATGGCGATGGTGGTGCGCTTTTTGCCCCTGGCAATACAGGCACAGGAAGCTGCGGTGCAGCAGTTAACTCCCTCCATTGAACAGGCTTCACGTAGTCTTGGCGCGAATACGTTTGAAAACCTGCGCCGAATTATTTTACCCATGCTTAGCGGTGGAATGATGAGTGCCTGGGTGCTGGTGTTTATCGATACTTTAAAAGAACTCCCGGCAACGTTGATCTTGCGACCCACCGGGTTTGACACTTTGCCGGTGCGCATCTGGATCGAAGCCAGCGAGGAAATGCTTGAACTTGCCGCTCCCGCCGCGCTGATGCTGGTTATCGGCACGCTCCCCGTGCTTTGGCTAATGATGCGCCCAGAGCGAAGAGCAGGGCGTGTTAAAGACGAGAAGAAGCGGGTAGAGGAATAGATAAAACATCCGTAGGAATGCTCTGATTAATCCCGTAGCGTTTAATCTCCGTTGGGTATCCTTCCCCGCAGCTTGCTGCGCGCCCGAACGAAGTGACAAAGTGAAGTTTTATTGTAGGTTCGGCTTCAGCCGTACCGGTACGGCTGAAGCCGAACCTACATACACAGATACCCCAGCTGCACGTAATAGCACGTCCTGTTAGACAATACTGTTGAAGGCGAGGTATTTATCCAGATCGCTGCCCAGCCCGTGGTTGGGGAACAGGGTGGAAAAATTACCCTGTTCACTGTGTAACGCCATGTAGTTGAGTACGATCATTTCTACCAGCAGGTTAACGTTATTGGCAGCCGGACTGGAGGAGGTGATAGTGGATGCACCCGTGTCCATGTAGCCGATTTGCTGATGCACGGCGGTATCACCGCCGGTGTTGCGTAGCGCGGGGCGACCCGCAGGATTATAAACCAGGAAGAATGAGGCGGCGGTGGAACCGTTGTCACCAGTCCAGACACCCTTGCCTCGGCCAGCGGCAGAATTATCCAGCGCACCGTTACTGGAAACCGAGCCGTCACTGAAAACATAAAGCATCAGTGGCTTGCCACGGAGAGCAGCATATTCCAGACAGGCTCCCATACACTGGCCAGCACGAAAATCACGATCCTCACCGACGGAGCGGTTGCCGGTGTGATAGTCGAAGCCGCCCATCTGGATAGTACCGGCACCGGCATAGCCATTGATGGCCAGTTTCATTACCGAGGCGGTTTTCTGAAATTCGCCCCGATCACGGCCAGTGGCAGTATCGAAATCCGGGAAAATGCTGGCGATATCGGTATCCCCCGCAGGCGTAGGATCGAGGGTGCTGGGATCGCCATAGCGATCTACCAGCCCTGCACTTTTTACATAAGCACATTCAATCTTGTCCTTGATAGCGGTATCAGTGCCCAGACCTGTGCTGACTCTGTCGAGTTTGTTGCGACTCAGGCGGGTGACCGACTCCATGACTTTCACAGCGTCGCTATTATTCATCTGCCCGACCAGATTGCCGGTATCGACCATGCCAGTCACGTCACTGGGGCGATCTACTTTGGTAGGACGAGCTTCAACGTCAATCATGCTGGGCGGCGCGACGGAGTTGCCACCGGATTCAGAATTACGTGAGCCGATTAAATCCAGCAGTTCGCCGCGCGCACCGGCTTTGTAAATGCCATACATGGGATTATGGGGGTTGTTGCCAGTGTCATTGCCAGAACGTGCCGGGATGATGGCACCATTGGTATTGGCCAGAGTGGTTGCCGTGGTGCGCGCGATAATACCGCGCAAAAAAGCGCTGTCAGAATGAAAGGCCAGCCCCATATCGGTATTGATAAAGTTACCCTGACTGGCCGAGGGCAGCATGTCACCGGGCAGGCCGAGTTTGCTGTAACCGGCAGTGGAAAGAAAATCCAGTTGTCCACCGCGCCCACCGACCAGCACATTGGAGCCAGAAATATTGGCACCGCCTGCCAGATCAAAACAGATGAAGGGGACTTTACCCGCACCAGCAGCGCTAATCCCACAGCTAGTTTGTAATGCCTGCATATCGTTGGCCAGTGCAGCATGTGCGATGCCGGGACTGGCAAACAAACTCAATAGCGGACTACCACCGAGGAGCAGTCCGGAACCAGCGAGAAAGCCCTGACCGAGAAAATCGCGTCGGCTGATCGGGCGTTTGTGATCTCGGTGATAATAGGGGTCGTCGTTAGTCGGGTGTCTGGATTTCTTAGCCATAAGGTACGTCCTCTATTGAATCAACATGGCGGCGCTACCGAGTACAGCGGTACACATGCCTTTGACAATGGTGCGGGTACGGGCGGCATCACAGCCGGTTGGGCAGCTGCTGGTTAACTGTTCGTACAGACCGTCACCGGTGCCATTCCCGTCGGCATCGATCTCGCTGCTTAACTCAGCGCGTACCTCGCTATACGTCGGTGCGGTAGTAATATTGCGGCCTATCATTTTGTTGTACAGACTGGTGGTCAGTGCATCAATGGTGGCGGACTTGTTGGCAAAGGCGGTGGCCACGTTGGTATTAAAATCAAAGCTGCTACTGAAGAAAGTTGCGCGTAGTCCGGCATCTTCGATCAGTGAGCTACAGTAATCGAACGATAGTTGGGTGATAGCGACCTGATGGGCGGAGACAAAGCCCTCGATGTTTTCGACTGACGGTAGCTGCTGCTTAACGGTGTTGAAGGTGGAATTGCTACCACCGCCTACGTAGCTAAGACTCTGCGCGCTAACGCCGGTGACCTCGGCCATACTGTTGTTGATTTCCTCAAACGTGCGTAGGCCAATTTCAGAGGTGGGATCCGGTGTTGGGATAGCCACCGGGCTATAGCTGCCACCACGGCTCATGGCGTTGGTGTTAGCGCCAATGATATCGAAGGTGAGGAAAAATTCATCGCTGTCCGCGCCTTTTTCCAGCGGGAAGATGGTGCCCATAGATGAGAGTTGCTGACCCAGCTCGCCGTAGTTGGCTGCGGTAAGTGTGCTGTCAACGTTCACCCAGGCCTGACCAATCTCGGTCTCAGAGCCGTTCATACCCAGACGAATGCCCTGTATGCGAATATTGCTGGGGCGGTTGTCGCCGAGCGTGACATAGGTGGGTTTGGCGAACATGTAGCTGTAATCATCGAACTGGGACATTTCAAACAGAATATAACTGTCAGGCACATCGATCAGATGACTGATGTTGAACAACATATAGAGTATCTGGCCGACCCCGGCATCAAAGTTCCGTTGAATTTGTGTCTGCTTCAGCGCGCGGTTATGAATCGCAACCATGCGGATGCGTCCCTGCCACTGTTGATCGCCGGAGGCCTCGTTGCCGAGAATAAATGCGTAGCTGTCATCCCAGTCTTCAAGGCTACCGGCATCGCTGGGATCGAGATCGCCGGTATCTTCGGCGTTGATATAGATGCGTCGACCATTGGTAGGATCATAGGTGACTACGACATGTTGCAGCGTGGCCTGCAGGCGTTCATCGTCGTCATTGGTCGATAGATCTGGACTGCCATTGAGGTCGGTAGTGGTGCTGCGATGCAGGTAGTTATAGTTGTAAAGTGTTTGCCCGAGCGTGAAGTTGCGGGCATCGTTGCTGGCAGAATAGCTGATAATTCGAGCGGGGCCTTCCTGGGTGACATTGGCGGGGACAACCCAGGCTTCGATGGTATATTCGCCGGTGGCACGAATCAGATCATGCAATTTTTTACTGGCAGCGGTTTTACCCTGTGCTTTGCCGCTGACGATCTCGATACCATAATTACTCAGCCAGTTGACCTCACCAGTGAGGCTCAGGTTCAGTGCCGGTTCCACACCGCTGGTGTCGTAGGCAATAGTGTTAGCGCCAATATTTTGAAATTC
>CAZIJT010000152.1:0-6065 GCA_964539595.1 uncultured Thiohalophilus sp.
GAAGGCGAACCTACATACGTGGATACCCCGTCCGCTTGCGGCGGGGTGATTCATTTAACGGGCAGGTTCGAGCTGCATATAGCTTGGGCGTAAGTTAAGAGACACAAGATGTTGTTGTAGATGGTAGCTGAGGCCGGAATCGAACCGGCACTCCCGAAGGAACTGCATTTTGAGTGCAGCGCGTCTACCAGTTCCGCCACTCAGCCATACCTAACAAGCCGCATATTATAGAGAGGTGGGAGAGGCTTGTAAAAGTAAAAGTGGAAATTTAATGGCTACGTTTAATCTCTGTTGGGTGTAATTCCCTGTCAGCTTGCTGTGGAGAATTATACTCAATGGAGACTAAATTATTTTTTAGCATTATTGGTTTAATCGTCATGCTGGGCACTGCCCAGCAGAAGCAGGTGCTTAGGGTGGTATAGCCTTCGACAGAATCCAGCTATACGGTTTACACTGTTTGCTCGTTTTACTGCTGATTTTATCTATGACTGCACCTTATTGGCTGAACCCCCTTGATCGAAGCGATTTTCCAGATCTCACGCTCGCCTTGCGTGACCCCGATGGGCTGCTGGCAATTGGCGGTGATCTCAGTATCGAGCGACTATTGAATGCTTACCGGCGCGGGATCTTTCCCTGGTACAGCGGTGATCAACCGATTTTGTGGTGGTCACCTGATCCGCGCTCGGTACTGGAGCCGGAGAAACTTCGTATTTCGCGTAGCCTGCGCAAAACATTGAAAAAGAATTTATTTCGTATTTCCATGAACGAGGCATTTGCACAAGTAATACATCAATGCGCCCAGCCGCGCGAGTATGAAGCGGGAACCTGGATTACCCATGAAATGATGCAGGCCTATGTACGCCTGCATGAAGCCGGGCATGCCCATTCAATCGAATGTTGGCAGGGTGAGCAATTAATGGGTGGCTTGTACGGCGTGGCGTTGGGCAAAATATTTTTTGGCGAGTCGATGTTTTCACGCGTCAGCGATGCCTCTAAAATTGCATTTGTTTACCTTGCTCGGCAATTACAGGCGTGGGGCTTCGGGCTTATTGATTGTCAGATTCAGTCAGTACATCTCGATCACTTTGGCGCAGAAGATGTGCCTCGTAACGTTTTCGCCCACAGTCTTGAACACTATACGGTGCAGCCTGCGCACACCGGTGACTGGCTGCTTGATGCGGATCTAGCCGATGCTATTGTTCAGACAGGTGGAAAAATGCATGAATGATGAGCCAGAACTTCACTCGCGGCCAGCTGACCTGCCCTTTTATATCACCCCAGCCCACCCCTGTAGTTATCTTGATGAACAACAGGCCACCACGGTGTTCGTTGACCCCCATTTTCCACTCACCATGGAACACTATAGCCATCTGGCAACACTGGGCTTTCGCCGTAGCGGCGAGCATGTCTATCGACCAGAATGCGCACAGTGCAATCTGTGCATTCCCGTTCGGATTCCGGTGCATGACTTCAGACCCAATCGTAACCAACGGCGCTGCCTGCGCCGCAATAATGATCTTACTATTTCCTCAGTGGAAGCTGTTTTTAGTGAGGAACATTTCAAACTCTACCGCCACTACATGTCTTCCCGCCATGCCGGTGGTGGGATGGACAAGGATGATCCAGACGCCTATCAAAGCCTGATTTCCGCCCCCTGGTGTGACAGCCGTCTGATTGAGTTTCGCCTGCAACAAAAGCTACTGGCAGTGGCTGTCGTCGATCAATTCAAACAAGGACTGTCCGCCGTCTACACTTTTTTTGAGCCCGAGTCCGGCAGCCGTAGTCTGGGGGTTTTTGCCGTATTATCGGAAATTCGAATGTTACAGGAAGGCGGGCAGGACTGGCTTTATCTGGGTTACTGGAACCCTCAATCACCGAAAATGGCCTATAAGAAAAACTATGCGCCGCTGGAATTTTTTGATCAGCAGCATTGGCAGCGAGAAAGCAAAAAATAAACGGAAAAATCCTTTAAATACATGCAATAACAGCACACTTTTAATTTATAATATTTAATGCTATTTCGAGCTTTTATCGCGCACTTTTATCATAATAAATTTAACCCACCGCCCTGCTTGCCGATACTTTATTACAGGATAAACGGCTACCTGCAGGAGATTTGCCATGCTCAGTTTCATCTACCAGATTGCACGTCGGTTTGAATTGAAACACGGGTTCTCACCCAACCTCATTCATCTCAATAATAAGCAGTTCGAATATTTGTCTGAGGAACTTGCAGATATTGATGGCCTGGATAACCTGAGTAAGATACTGGGAATGGAAATTGTACTGCAAGCCGATCTCACCCATCCCACCGTCAGCTGGTCAGCCGTAGACTGGAGTCGCGCCCTCGCTATTTAATCCAGGCAACAGGTTATTGCCTCTGTCACCTGCACGGCAAAATGTCTTTTGAATATTGCCGCTATTTCAGGCATGATGCGCACCTGATAAATTATGGTTAAAAACAGGCATTAGCAGCGAATGGCGAAAGAAGAACACATTGAAATGGAAGGCACGGTTTCCGAAACCCTGCCGAATACCATGTTCCGGGTCGAACTGGAAAATGGTCATATTGTTACCGCGCATATCTCAGGCAAAATGCGCAAACACTATATCCGCATCCTTACCGGTGACAAGGTCACCGTTCAACTGACACCCTACGATTTAAGCAAGGGTCGCATCGTTTTCCGCGGTCGCTAAAACAAAGTAATTATTTGTACGGCTGAAGCCGTGCCTACACCGAGATAATGGTAGGTACGGCTTCAGCCGTATTTCATGTTAGTGCATCGCCAGCTCTTCCTTGCTCTCCAGTTCAAAGCTGAATTCGTCCCCCTTCACGGTGATCCGAATCTGTCCACCGGCGGTCAGTTTGCCAAACAATAACTCCTCCGCCAGCGGTTTCTTGATTTTCTCCTGAATCAAACGCGCCATAGGGCGTGCGCCCATGCCGGGATCATAGCCGTGAATAGCTAGCCAGGTGCGGGCTTCGTCATCCACATGCAGGCTGACGTTCTTTTCTTCCAGCTGACCTTCCAGCTCGAAAATAAACTTGTCCACCACGCGACCGATAATTTCCGGCCCCAGCTGTTTGAAGGAAATAATCCCATCCAGCCGATTACGAAATTCCGGGGTAAAGGTCTTTTTAATCGCGTCCATGTTGTCACCTGAATGATCCTGCTGGGTGAAACCAATCGAGGCGCGGTTGATACGATCCGCACCGGCATTGGAGGTCATCACAATAATCACGTTACGGAAGTCAGCCTTGCGACCATTGTTGTCAGTCAGGGTGCCGTGATCCATCACCTGCAACAGAATATTAAAGACTTCCGGGTGCGCCTTCTCGATTTCATCCAGCAACAGCACTGCATGTGGATGTTTGTTGATTTCCTCAGTCAGCAGCCCACCCTGATCGTAGCCAACATAGCCCGGCGGTGCGCCAATCAGGCGAGAAACAGTATGGCTTTCCATGTATTCCGACATATCGAAACGAATAAACTCGATGCCCATAATGCGCGCCATCTGTTTGGTCACTTCGGTCTTGCCCACACCAGTCGGTCCGGCAAACAGGAAAGAACCGATGGGTTTATCTTCGTGTCCAAGTCCGGCACGGGACAGCTTGATCGCTGCCGACAGGCTTTCAATGGCAGGATCCTGACCATAAATAACCAGTTTCAGATCTCGCTCCAGATTCCGCAGAACATCCATATCGGTCGATGAGACAGTCTTCGACGGGATCCGAGCAATTTTGGCGACAATATTTTCGATATCACGCACACCAATGGTTTTCTTGCGCTTGGACGCTGGCTGCATGCGCTGTTTGGCACCCGCCTCATCAATCACATCAATCGCCTTGTCGGGTAGATGACGATCATTGATATAACGCTCTGACAGCTCGGCTGCGGTGCGTAAGGCCTGACGGGTATAGCGGACTTCATGATGTTCTTCGAAGCGGCTTTTCAGGCCTTCGAGAATCTGTACGCACTCATCGACAGTCGGTTCGGATACATCGACTTTCTGGAAGCGCCGTGCCAGCGCCCGATCTTTTTCAAAAATGCCCCGGTATTCCTGATAGGTGGTGGAGCCAATGCATTTGAGTTCGCCATTCGAGAGTACGGGTTTAATCAGGTTGGAGGCATCCATCGCGCCCCCTGATGCTGCACCTGCACCAATAATGGTGTGGATCTCATCTATGAATAATACGGCACCTTCATCTTTATGCAGCTCAGCCAATACCGACTTGAAGCGTTTTTCAAAATCACCCCGATATTTGGTTCCAGCCAGCAGCGCCCCGAGATCCAGCGAATAAATGGTACTGGAACTTAAAATTTCAGGCACTTCACCATCGACAATCATTTTTGCCAGGCCTTCAGCCAGCGCGGTTTTACCTACCCCGGCTTCGCCGACGAACAGCGGGTTGTTTTTGCGCCGACGACAAAGAATCTGAACCGTGCGCTCGACTTCAAGTTTACGACCAATCAGTGGATCGATCTTGCCATTACGTGCCTGCTCATTCAGGTTAATGGTGTACTGTTGTAGCGGGTTGGGTGCCGCATTTTCGGCATTGTCCTCATCAGCATGGCTCTCGTTTTCAGACTGTTCGTTGTCTGAAATTTTGGAAATACCGTGGGAAATATAGTTGACGATTTCCAGTCGGGAGATGTCCTGTTTTTTCAGAAAATACACTGCTTGTGATTCCTGCTCGCTGAAAATGGCAACCAGTACATTGGCACCACTGACTTCGCGCTTCCCAGAAGACTGCACATGGAAAACCGCGCGCTGCAAAACCCGCTGAAAACCCAGGGTAGGCTGCGTCTCGCGCTCATCCGTCATTGGCATCAAGGGTGTCGTTTCTTCGAGAAAAGCCGACAGCTCTTTGCGCAACGATTCAAGACTTGCACCACAGGCGCGCAAGATATTGGTGGCCGCGTCATTATCGAGTAATGCCAGCAGCAAATGCTCCACCGTCATGAACTCATGATTCAGTTCACGTGCGCGTTTGAAGGCGTTATTCAGTGTCAGTTCCAGCTCTTTATTTAACATGCCGATTTCCTTCTACTATCAAGGTTCAACTTTCTGCTTCCATCGTACATTTCAGGGGATGATCATTCTGGTTTGAATAGTCGTTTACCTGCGCAACTTTGGTCTCCGCGATATCACGCGAATAGACGCCACAGATGCCTTTGCCCTTGGTATGGACATTGAGCATAATTTGCGTAGCTTTCTCACGATTCATGCCAAAAAATATCTCCAGGATATGAACAACGAATTCCATAGGAGTGTAATCGTCATTTAACAGCACAACTTTATACATAGGAGGCAATTTTAATTCAGGTTTTGCATATTCAAGCGCTAAACCCTCGTTAGAGCCCCATTCCGGCGTAGTATTTTCTTTATTACTCATAAACAGAATTTTAACTGAATCTCTAATTTAGTGCAGGTTGATTCATAAACCTGGTTTCGCAATTGTGTTTTATGAACAAAATTTAATCGAATTCGTCATTAAAAACCCCTGTTAGCTAATCTTGGGGTGCTGGAAAATAAATTCAATCCCGGAAAAGAAAAGGCTATTGTTTTGTGTCCTTTTTCACAGGCAAGTTCAAAATTATTGACTATAGTTGTTGAGAACAGGGCAAGTTTTAGTCCTGTTTAAATTGTTGACTTACAAGACGTTAGTCACGTAGTCAGCGTCTAGAAGTAATAGCGACAAGGAGGCTAGGACGGCATGTCTACTGGTACAGTAAAGTGGTTCAGTAACGCAAAGGGCTATGGTTTTATCGCACCTGAAACAGGTGGTGATGACATCTTCGCCCATTTTTCTTCTATTACAATGGAGGGTTACAAAACCCTCAAAAAAGGGCAACTAGTCGAATTTGAGTGTACCGAGGGTCCCAAAGGCTTGCACGCAACGGCTATCAAATTGAGTAATCTCCCACCTTCATCAGAGCAGGCAGGTTTGCACTGAAACTTTTCTCAACGTCCTGAACACTGGCCATATACCTCAACAGGGCGTTGAGACTATTTATTCTATTTTCAGATCGTTCTACCTATCACGTCAGCCAAGCTTTCGC
>CAZIJT010000153.1:0-5995 GCA_964539595.1 uncultured Thiohalophilus sp.
ACCTACACACGGGAAGATTCATTGAGAGTGACTGTTGACTTGGGTTATCAGCAGAGCACTATAGCCTTCTGTTTTTGTTATATACCGTCCAATATACTTCCATACTCAATATCGCACTGCAAAAATCTTCAGTTTGAATAGGTTTGGTTATATAACTATTGGCTCCCAACTCATAGGAATGTGATATATCATCGTTTGCATCTGAGGTAGTGAGTACGACGATGGGAACCATCCTGGTTTGTTCATTTGCACGCAGTTGCTCTAGTGTTTGAAAGCCATCGAGGCGAGGCATATTTAAATCAAGCAGTATAACTTCGGGCATATTGTGTGACTTATGTTCATACTCGCCCTGGTTGAATAAATAGTCCAGGCACTCTTGCCCATCAGTCAGGGTGACAATACTATTTTCCAGATTGCTTTTGCGAAATGCCCGCGTAGCCATGAGCACATCGTCTTCGCTGTCATCGACATATAAGATATAGGGTTTATTTTCAGTCATTCTAATTATCCATTATCATCAGCATCTGAGTTTAGCGTGAAATAAAATATAGCACCCTTGTCGGGTTCAGCTTCTGCCCAAATTTTTCCATTGTGACGTTCAATAATTCTTTGCACGGTTGCCAGACCAATGCCTGAGCCTTCAAATTCATTATTTTTATGCAAACGTTGAAAGGCCTTAAATAGCTTGTCTTTATGAGCCATGTTAAAGCCTACACCATTATCCTTAATAAAGAAAACGACCGGTTTGTCCTGTTCCTGTATACAGGAAAATTCAATATTGGCCAGAGTCTGCTTTTCTGTATATTTTACGGCGTTGCCAAGTAAGTTTTCGAGTGCGGCCTGTATCAATATTTTATCGCCATTGACTAGGGGCAGGGCTTTACAGCTAAACTTAATGTTTCTGTCTGGGTGAGCAGTCTGTAAGTGGCTCATTTCCTGTTTCGCAAGTTCGGCTAAATCCAGAGGTTTAACCTCAAGGGTTTCTTGCGTGATGCGTGACATTTTAAGCAAGTTAGTGATGAGTTCACCCATTTTTACAATGCCGGTGCGAATGCGTGACAAATAAAGCAGCGCCTCGTCTTCAAGTTGTTCTGCAAAATCTTCTGTCAGAATCATGCTGTAACCATCGATGGCGCGTAGCGGAGAACGTAAATCATGAGAGATAGAGTATGCGTAGGCTTCCAGCTCTTTGTTTGTGGTAGCCAGCTGTTGGTTAACGTTCAGTATTGATTCCTTTGCTTCTAATTCTTCTGTAATATCACGAAGCACGCCGCTGTAATAAATGGCACCTTCAATATTTATTTCTGATATCGTAAGTGCAACAGGTATCAGTGTGCCGTCTTTTCGCTGACCTTCTACCTGTCGCCCCATCCCCATGATTTTTGCATGTCCGGTTTTTTTATAATTTTCAAGGTAAGCATCATGATTTTCTTTGTAAGGTGAGGGCATGATGGTGTTGACGTTTTTTCCTTCAAGCTCTTCTGCATCATAGCCAAAAATTTTCTCACCAGCCGGATTGATGGTTTGAATAATGCCTGCATCATTAATGCTAATAATACAGTCGGCAGCGGATACAAAGATTTCTTTATAGCGCAGTTCGGCTGACTTCGCGTTTACTATAGAACGCTCCAATTGTTTTTTTGATTCCTCGAGGCTGTGAGCATTTTTAATGAGCGAGTTTATTTTTTCGGAAATAACATCTGACATCGAGTTAAAACTTCGTGACAAATCGGTAATTTCATTGTTTCCGTGGAGTTCTATTTTTTCAGCATAGTTTCCTTTCGACAGGAGGATGGAATGTTTTCCCAGCTTTAAGATTGGAGACAAAAAAGAATGTCGAATCCAATATGTCATCATTAAAAAAGAAACCACGATCAAAAATAAAGTTGATTGTATGATGGAGGCCAGGTTTTTTTCAGTATTTTTCAGGTTGGTTTGCGAATAGCTTTTTATTTTATTTACATCGGAGACGATTTGCTGGGTTAGCAATCTAGCTTGCGAGCTTATTCGTTTGATTAGTGTTTTTGCTGGTTCCGGCATATCTACCGAGTGCAAGTTTTCCATTGCGATAATTTTAAAAAAAAGGGATCGTACTTTGGCGAGATTCAAGCGTGTTCTGTTTATGATGATTGATTTGTTTTCATCGGAATTGTTTTCAATGATTAATAATAAATTAGCCAGTGACGCATGACGATTAGTCCATTGAATCTGCGATCTTTTAGTTCGAGTGGCAATATGCTCGTGGGTTAATAAATTCAGTTCAAATATACCCTGAACAACCTCACCGACTCTGGCATAGGTTTTTAATTCACTCTGAACTTTGGCTGTGGAGATATAATACAAGCTTGCCGAGACAACAATTATTATGACTAGTGTCAGGGAGAAAAGACGTAATTGGTTAACAAGGCTCATATTTAATGGATGATAGTAACACTGTGTGGTTTAACTTTAAGCAACGGTTTAATGTTGACGAAATCAAGATAATTCGGCAATTGTTCAGTTTCTTTGCTTAATTTCATTACCCATAGCGCCTCATCTTCGAGATTCACTAAAACAGATTGTTCAAGTGTGAGTTCAAAAATAAATGTATCCCATATGTGCCGGATGATATCTATGTCAGTATTCAGACGGGCTGCTACTATTTGTTGAGATTTTTCGGGGTTAGCGCGGATGAAATTTTCGGCGTCGACAAGTGCAGAGAGAAATTGTTGAATATGTTCTGACTGGTTATTAGCATAGTCGCGTTTGACGGTGAAATAAAAATCACGTCTGAAATTTGTAGGGCTGATAAGCAGGCTTAAATTTTCTTTGCCGACAATTTTTTCGGTATTATGAATGTGCGGTTCCCAGGTTGTTATTGCATCCAGGCTACCGGTTTGGAGTTTTTCTGGCAGTGATGCGGTATTGATGTCCTGTAAGTCGATATCGTCAAGAGTGAAACCATAGTGCGATAGAAAGCCTTCGAGAAAGTAGTGCCCAGTCGAACGTTTGGTTGCGCCAATCTTTTTACCCCTGAGATCCTGCGCGGTACGGATGCCTCGATCTTTTCTTGCCAAAACCTTTATGTTGTCAAGGGAATAGGCCATGGTAGCGATAATGACATACGGCTCATCATTGAAACTATTGAAAACAACGGGGGTCTGGGCCACGGTGGCAATATTTATCGAATCGTCTTTGAGCATGGTTTCCAGCGCATTTCGACCAGAGTCAAACTCTTTAATAGTAAGGTTAACATGGTGTTTTTTAAAAAACCCCTGATTCTCAGCGACCCATACCGTAGTGGGTGAGAGGCTCATTTCGGCTGCCAGAGTGATGTTTGCTGTCGATGTTGTGGTTTTATTCTCATCGTCTGAACATGCGCTCAAAAATAGGGCCACAGATAAAAAGAAACTAATTTTTAAAAACATGAGCTACCTGTTATAAAAAGTTAAAATACGTGGGTTGCTTAAAATGTGATGATTTGATTGAAATTCAGGCCTGATAATAAAGTATATTAACGGCCAAAAATTTTATTTATACAGTTTATTAAACTGGATCGAGTGTAGGGTTTTTGTAAAATATTTAGCCCGGCCTCCTGCTGTTGCGCATTAACCGGTGATATATTTGCCAGCCCGGTGGCGAGTTGGATTTTTATTGCAGGGCGTAACTTTTTGGCTTTATCCGCAAGCTGATAACCGTTGATACCCCCGGGCATAATGATGTCGCAGAATAGCAGTTCGATAGTCGTATCACTGCGTAAAATTTCGAGAGCCTCATTACCGTCTTTCGCAGACAGGGTTCGATAACCCTGGGCATTTAATATTTCAACTGCCAGTTCACGTAGTTGTTGTTCGTCATCAACTACCAGAATAGTTTCGTTCTGGCCTTTGGCGTTTAGTTTTTCTGTTGCTGAATGTTTTGTTTCTGGTTCATCTTCGTTTGTCGCTCGCGGCAAGTACATGTTTATGCGGGTACCTTCACCGGGTTCTGAATAGAGGTTGATATGACCCTGGTTGCGGTTAACAAAACCGTAGATCATGGATAGTCCAAGGCCGGTTCCCTTGCCAACATCTTTGGTAGAAAAGAACGGGTCAAAAACCTGTTCCTGAATATTTTTTGGAATCCCTGTACCCGAATCACTGATAATAATGGCGACATAGTTGCCGGGCTGAATTTCATGCTGATCAAATCTATTTTGTTCAAGTCTTTGATTGTGCATGTTGATGATTAGCTTACCACCATCTGGCATAGCATCTCGTGAATTGATGATGAGGTTTAGCAGGGCATCTTCAAGATCACCGCGACTGGACTTGACCGGCCATAGATCATCTGCAATGTCGTAGATGACCTCTATTGCGGGGGTGACGGTGCGTTGGATCAGTTCCTTGAGGCCGTTTATTTCTTCAGTCAGGTTTATTAGCTCAATGTTGGTTTGTTGATGGCGTGAAAAATTAAGTAGTTGTCGGGTTAAATCGATACAGCGCTGTGTGGCTTTATGGCTGGAGGCAATCCATTTGTGTACTTGTGGGTTGTTCTCAATATTGTCCTCCAGCACTTCAAGATAGCCACTCACAATGCCTAATTGATTATTGAAATCGTGGGCAATGCCGCCGGTGAGCTGTCCAAGCGCTTCCATTTTCTGGCTACGGCGTAACAGCTGTTCGGTTTTTAAACGCTCCGAAATATCTACAAAGGTCACCACTGAGCCACTAACCTGATCATTTCGGCTAATTGGATATGCCCAGTACTCAACCGGGAAACAGTGGCCATCAGCGTGCCAAAACACTTCGCTGTCGCAATGTACTTCTGAATTTGTATTAAATGATTTATAAATCTGGGATTGGCTCTGCTTGTATTCTGAACCGTCTGCGTGACTGTGCTGTGTTAATGCATGCATGTTTTTGCCAATCAATTCATCGGCGCTATTGAAGCCCAGTAGCTCAACGCATGCCGGGTTGGCAAGGGTACAATTGCCGTTTGTATCCAGACTGTAGATGCCCTCGGCAGTAGAATTAAGTATATCGCTGATCTGTTGTTCACGTTCTTTGGTTTCCGTGGTCGATTTTGATAAGGCGGCATCCGCCTGTTTTTGCGCAATAAGGCGTTGTTGATTTTTGTAGGCAAAAAAGCCGATGCCCAGCAATCCGATTAACCAGACAGTGGCGTGGGATTGAATTAGAAAATTTCGGCTGGATTCAGCGGCCAGCAGGTAGGGTTGCAGGGGGATGGAAATACTCACACCACCACGAATATCGCCCACTTTAAACCCCAGATGACCATGACAGATGACGCAGCCGGGCTTCATGATCATGGGTTTCATTAGTCTTAAATAGGGTTTGCCATCGATATCATTTAACTCGCTGACTTCTTTTACACCCTGATCAAAACTTTTCAGTGCAGCCAGTTCCCATGGGTCAGCTTTGTTTGCCGGATTGAGCAATACCTGGCCGGTAATGCGCCCTTTGATGCCATACATTTCTTCGAATTCCCGAGTCATCTGGCTCATCATATAAGCGGGATTCATCAAGGTCAGTTTCGTGCCATCGGTGGTTTCAACATCACGATGGGGTAGATGAGATAAATAGGGATTGGGCGGTGTTCGTTTGTCGGGTTTAACGTAGAGTCCACCATGACGGGTAGCCCAACGCCTGAAAGCCTGATCTTTGTTCCAGTTTGAACGGGCTTCCTGGGTGGCAAGATCTACGGCCTGGGTACGAATCAGAGAAAAATCCCAGATAACAGAAACGCTAATCAGTATTGTCCATAAGATTGCTGAGAGAATTGCAAACTCATTAAAATTAAACTGCGTGCTATTTTGGGGTGAGCTGGAACGCGGCATAGATATTTATAGTAGTGCGTGTGCTGACTGGGTCAAGTCAATGCCGGTATCAGTTTTAGACTTCGGTTGATCCCCATAAAATCAATAAGGTTGAGTATGAGGATATATCGATTTGGCAAAAAAAATCCCGCACTTGTGCGGGATTTTTTTAATTCTCTATTGGGTTTAATTTCTCGT
>CAZIJT010000154.1:0-5970 GCA_964539595.1 uncultured Thiohalophilus sp.
AAGATGAAATTCAGGCCGCACTGGCCGACACCTTTGACAACACCCATTTTATTCTCGGCCCCAACGTACAGGCCTTTGAGAAAGAAGCCGCCGACTATCTCGGTGTTAAACACGCGATCAGTTGCGCCTCAGGCACCGACGCGCTGCATCTTGCGCTGCTGGCTGCGGGCATCGGCAAGGGTGATGAGGTCATTACTACCGCCTTCACCTTTATTGCCACCGCTGAAGCCATCGACTATGTCGGTGCCACACCGGTGTTTGTTGATATCGAAGCTGATACTTTCAATATTGATCCGACTAAAATCGAAGCCGCCATCACCGATAAAACCACCGCGATTATCCCGGTACATCTATTTGGCCAACCTGCCGACATGGATGCAATTATGGCGATTGCCAACAAACATAAACTCAAAGTGATCGAAGATTGCGCGCAGTCTTTTGGTGCGGCCATTAAAGACACAATGACCGGCGGCATCGGCATTGCCGGTTGTCACAGTTTCTTTCCCAGCAAAAACCTGGGCTGCTATGGTGATGGCGGTATGGTCACTACCAACGATGATCAGATTGCCGCGCAATTAAAAACATTACGCAACCACGGTAGTAGCGAACGTTATCATCACGATATTATCGGCTATAACAGCCGCCTCGATGAAATTCAGGCCACTATCCTGCGCATCAAACTCAAGCGCATGAAAAGTTATAACGAAGGCCGTCGTCGCGCCGCACATCAGTACAGTGAGTTGCTGAAAGATCTGGTGAGCCCACCGCACGAAGATGGAAAAGGCGAACATGTTTATCACCAGTACACCCTGCTCAGTGATAAACGCGATGCGATTATGCAGAAACTACAGGATGCGCAAATCGGTTGTGCTATTTATTACCCCATTGCCCTGCATAAACAAAAAGTCTTTGCAAAACTCTGTGCCGATGTCAGTCTGCCGGTCACCGATGACGTGGTAAAACATTGCCTGTCACTACCGGTCTTTCCTGAACTTAGTGATCAACAGGTAAAAAGCATTGTCAGTGTCATTGAGTCAGCGCTTTAGGAAAATAGCATGCGTGTGATGATCATTGCCGGCGAAGCCTCCGGCGATCAGCATTCCGCTCGACTGGTTGAGTCCGTACACGCCATCGATCCATCCGTAGAATTTTTCGGTATTGGTGGAGAGAACATGCGCAAGGCCGGCGTCGACATTATTGTCGACTCTGCCGACATGGCTGTCGTCGGACTGGTTGAGATCTGGGCACATCGTAAAGTTATTTTTGGCGCACTGGCTAAAATGCGTGACATTCTAAAAACGGATCCCCCCGATCTTTTATTCCTTACCGACTACCCCGAATTTAATTTGCGCCTGGCTAAAACCGCCAAACAACTTGGTATAAAAGTATTGTTTTATATCAGCCCGCAAATCTGGGCCTGGCGTCAATGGCGAGTCAAAAAAATCCGCAATCTGGTTGATATGATGGCGGTAATCTTTCCCTTCGAACTTGATTTTTATCACCAACATGATGTGCCAGTACGCTTCGTCGGCCATCCACTGGCAGATGAAGCACATGCCAGTGCTGAGCGCGAGACATTATTATCTGAGTTTAAACTTAACCCGGCACAACCGGTAGTCGGTTTGTTTCCCGGTAGTCGGCAAAGCGAAGTTAAGCGCCTGATGCCGATTATTGTCGAGACCGCAAAACAACTGAAGCAACAAAACCCCGAAATTCAATTTCTCTTACCCATCGCCTCAACACTCAAAAAAGAAATTTTTACCGACTATCTTGATGCGACTACACCCGCTATCAGCATGATTGAAAACCGTAGCTACGATGTGATGGCCGCCTGCGATGCCATTGTCACCGTTTCAGGAACCGTCACCCTTGAAATTGCCTTAATCGGTACACCGATGGTCATCATCAATCGCATTTCTGCCATCTCGTATATAATCGCCAAACAACTGGTCAAGGTCGATCACATCGGTCTATGCAACATAGTCGCAGGCAAACGTATTGTCCCCGAGTTCATTCAATATGAGGCCAGACCGCAAAAAATAAGCGATGAAATAATTAAAATATTAACGCACGAAGATTACAGGCAGTCGATAAAAACCGAATTACAAAAAGTACGATCCCGATTAAGCTCGAAGGCTGAGGCCAGCGATCTAGCCAGATTAACTCTGGATCTTTTAGAGCAAAACTTACTGGAAAATAAGTAGACACTATTTATTCGCGCATAAAAATAAATTTCCCCGCAGCAAGATGACGGGGTATGAGTGGTAGGTTCGCCTTCAGGCGAACATGTGCGGCTGAAGCCGCACCTACAATGTTGATTCGCCGCAAGCGGCGGGGAATCATAGCCAATGGAGATTAAACTGGAGAGGAATTTACAGCGCGTAATAAGTTAACGTCTATCTGGATACCGTTGTTTTTTTCAGCTTCACTTCGATGTTTTTTCTCTATTCACAGAAAGAATAATGGCTTTTATTTCGGGTATGCAGGAACCACAGTTGGTACCTGCCTGTAAAATATCACCCACGGCATCTACCGAAGTTAGGCCTTGCTCACGAATATGCCTTTCCAGTGTCCGCACACCAACAGAAAAGCAGGAGCAAACAATATGACCCGCATCTGCTTCGGCGTTAGCGGGACGCCCGGTCAACAAGCTGCTTCGTTCTTCATCATTAAGACTGTCTTCTGCAAATAATTTTGATAGCCACTCGCGATCAGGTAACGTTACTTCCGGGCCAATGAAAATACAGCTTTCCAGCTGGCCTTCTTCAATTCGCGCGGCACGATAACGACTCTGTCCCTTATCAAAATATTCCACCCATTCCACTTTATCAGCCGCCTGACAAAGCAAATGACGTGCGCATTCCGCCCAGTCTTCCGTAGCCCCCTTACCAGCAATCTCATAACGCCACAGATTTTTACCTTTTGAACAGGCCCAGTAGTCCAGTGGCTTCATATCAAGCCGATGACGTGAAAGTACAAAACCGTACCAGTTAGCATCATAGGCTTCGACCCGTACCGGCGTATGTTTGAATTCCGGCTGGCCAGAGACAGGATCAATCACAGGATTCACCAGTGCATCGACAACAGCCTCGCTGGCAAACTGATCATTCCAGTGAATCGGCATAAATACCGTATCTGGAAATTGTTCATCACATTGACGTGCGCGCACCACCGCCGAGCCCCAGCGGCTGCATACTCGAACCAGTTCACCATCACTAATATAATTTTGTTTTGCATAGTGCGTCTGTATTTCTACAAAGGGTTCAAAAATATGCGCTGACAGGCGTGATGATTTTCCAGTACGCGTCAGCGTATGCCAATGATCACGCACCCGTCCCGAATTCAGCCGCAAAGGATAATGCTCATCCGTTTTATTCGCAGGCTGGTTAGCCGCTATCGGAATAAACTGCGCCCGACCACTTTCTGTAAAAAAATGTCCATCACTAAACATTCGCACCGTACCATCAGGCTGCTCTGCATTAACTGGCCATTGAAGTGGTTTGAAATTTTCATACTCAGTATCGGTTAAACTGGCCAGCGCACTAATATTAAAATCACGCTGACCTTCATTTTCAAATCCAGATAACGCCGCATGTTCATTAAAAATATCAACCGGCTCTTCATAGTGAAAGGCATCAGAAAAGCCCAGCCGTTTTGCTACTTCAGCGATAATCCACCAGTCAGATTGAGCCTGCCCGGGACTCGGGATAAAAGCACGTTGCCGGGAAATACATCGTTCCGAATTAGTCACCATGCCTTCGCGTTCTCCCCATGTTTTTGCCGGTAACAGAACATGGGCATACTCAGTGCTATCCGTTTTTCTTACGCAGTCAGACAGCACCACAAACTCACAGTTTGCTAATGCTTTTCGTACCTGCTGACTATCTGGCAGCGACACCGCCGGATTGGTCGCCATGATCCACAATGCTTTTATTTTTCCATCAGCAATAGCATTAAACATATCTACGGCTTTAAGCCCTTCCCCGCCAACCATGTTTGGTGCATTCCAGAAACGTTTTACGCGATCACGATCATCGGCATTATTGATATCCATGTGTGCGGCCAGCTGATTTGCCAGGCCACCCACTTCGCGTCCACCCATTGCATTGGGTTGTCCGGTAAAGGAGAACGGCCCCATGCCCGGACGACCAATGCGTCCGGTCAATAAATGGCAATTGATAATGCTATTGACATTATCCGTGCCATACGACCATTGATTGATGCCCTGAGAAAAAACCGTCACCACACGCTCTGTGCGGGCAAACAATTTATAAAAGCGGGTAACATCGTCAAGCCCCAGACCACAGGATTCTGCCACCTGCGCAATCGAACCGGCATGTTCCTGAGCCGCAGCAAGTGCCGCATCCACTCCCTCGGTATGATTTTTTACAAACAGTGGATTGGTTTCTTCTGTCGCATCCAGGTACACCAACAAACCATTAAAAAGGAGATGATCGCTCCCCGGTTCGATAGCCAGATACAAATCAGCAATATCGCAGGTAGCTGTTTCGCGGGGATCGATCACTACCACCATCAAATCTGGGTTTTCTTTTTTAGCCTTAACCAGACGTTGATACAAAACCGGGTGACACCATGCGGTGTTAGAACCAGCAAGAATAACCAGCTTGGCACGCTCCAGATCTTCATAGGCGCAGGGTACGGTATCGGAACCAAAGGCGCGTTTATAACCGGACACGGCAGATGACATACAGAGGCGGGAATTAGTGTCGATATTGGCACTACCGATAAAGCCTTTCATCAACTTGTTGGCAAGATAGTAATCTTCGGTGAGTAGCTGACCAGAAACATAAAAACCAATAGCCTCTGGCCCATGCTCATCGATCACACGGCGAAACTTGTCTGCCACATAATCCAGAACATTGTCCCAGCTATGCGGCGTGCCTTCGATTTCGGGATATAACAGCCGCCCGTCCATACCCAGGGTATCAACTAGAGCCGCACCCTTTGAACATAAGCGACCCAGATTGGCAGGATGATCAGGATCAGGCTTAACGCTGACTTTACCTGTTTCATCCAGTCCGGCAAGAATACCGCAGCCAACGCCGCAATAGGGACAGGTTGTTTTAACTTTATTGATCATTACTTATTTGCATAGATTCAGGTCGAATCAGTTTTCTGATAAATCCTTTTTCTAAAATCTGCTCATGAACATAGTGATGATAATCTGCCCGGGCACCTTTGACATACACAAAAAACCAGATCAGTAAGCCCGGCAGCAGCACCAACAAAAATATCATTCTGTCAGCGGAAACAGGCAGTATAAGGATTGCAACAAAGATAAGATAGACTGGCCAGATAAAAATCAGGCCACGTAGAATGTGTTTCAACACTAACACCATGCGGGCTAAAAACCGCATTTGTCGTTGTTCGCGTGAATGATAAACAGAAAGGAATACCGCTCGTTCCAGTTCATCCTCAATCTCAGACAGGCAGCGTTTCATAAATTCATCGACCTGTAGGTACGGCTTCAGCTGTACATACATATACGGCTTCAGCCGTACTTGCTAGTGCGTATCAGGCACCACCCCCACCTGTGGCATCTCAGCCAGTCCGGTTTCACGCGCATGTTCCTGAAAACCGCGATTACGCCAGAAGAACGCCCCCGGCATCGTCGTCGGAATCACCAACACATAAAACAGCGCGCGGCTGATGAACGCACAGAAGATAATCAGCAGGCCGGTCAGCAGCCACAGACTATAAGCCAGCGCGCCCTCCATCGCGGTCACCGATAATGACAGTGCCAGTACGCCACCGGTGGCCAGTAAACTGTTTCTCAGAATATAGGTATTACCAAACTTTCTCAGTTGTTGAAAATGCGAGGCCGCGGCCTCGCCACCGGCACGAATGTTATCCCGCGCATGAAAATACAGGCCGGTTGCATCCAGCAGCAAACCTAACAGCAGCGGCCAGCGCATAACTTCGATCAAATGAACAAATGATTCACCCTTA
>CAZIJT010000155.1:0-5946 GCA_964539595.1 uncultured Thiohalophilus sp.
TGCCCGCCCGCCGCGCTGCGCGGCTCGACCCAGTCGAAGCCCTGCGTGCAGAATAATCTCAAATTCCCACCACCAATAAACTCGTTCAATAAGAAAGAATATTAGCCATAACTAATATAGCCTGCATGCGATGTTAGTACTCACTTGGCCTGTAAAGCAGGCTGGCTATGGATATAGCCGCATTAATAATACCTTAATATATTTACTGTTTTTACTAAAGAAAGAAAAAATTTAGTCGTTAAGTTCGTCAGAAATAACACATTTGTACGAACAAAATCTGCGATGGATCTTCCTGCTGAGTGACCATTTACAGCAGCATTTTTATACATTTACATGTACTTACAAATTTATATATTTCCAGTATCAACGCTCGTGTGCCGATGCGGCCTACCCCCACACCTAATGGAGTAACAATAATGAAGAACCATATTCTCCTCAGCCTCATTGCTGCATTGGCCATGACACTGGGCATAATTGAAGACGTTATCGCCATAAGCGCCAGTGAATATGCTGTAGTGATTAACCTCTCAGGTCGACAGCGCATGCTCAGCCAAAAGATGTCCAAGGAGATGCTACTCATTGCTAAAGAGGTGGACGTCGAAGCCAATCGTGCCGCACTGAAAAAAACAGCCGCCCTATTTGATACAACCTTGAAAGGCCTGCTTGATGGTGACGCGAAACTTGGCCTTCCAGCCACCAGCAGCAAGATCATCCGTAAGCAACTGGGCAAAGTTGAGAAACTGTGGAGCAAATTTTATGTTCACGTAAACGCCGTATTGAGCGGAAATAGTGTACCTATCGATAAAATTGCGACGGAAAATTTACCGTTACTCAAAAACATGAACACCGCTGTGCGCCTGTATGAAAAAGAAGCGAAAAAGGCCACTGGCAAAAGCGCCGGGGTAGTGATTAACCTGGCCGGAAAACAACGCATGCTAACTCAGAAAATGTCCAAAGAAATATTATTAATCTCGCTTAAATATGATGTCGATGGCAGCAAGGGTGATTTGCGTAGCACCAGCTCACTCTTTGATCGAACCTTGAAAGGTCTGCGCGATGGCGATGGCGATCTTGGTTTACCCGGCACCACGAACCCAGAAATCGTTGCCCAATTAAGCAAAGTCAGCGAACTCTGGAAAACCTTTAAACCCCTGGTTGATTCTGCTGCAGACATTGATAGTCAGGAAATAACGATGGTGACTTTAGAGAAAACCGCTCAACTAAATTTACCCTTACTCAAGGAAATGAACAAGGCAGTAAAAATGTACGAGATAGCAGCGAAATAACATTTAGGTAGCGAAATGAGGATGCATTCATGAGTTTTATTCATGCCTACACAAATATCTTAAATGAAATATTCAAGCGATTTACTATTCGCTTTTTAATGTTGCTTCTGCTTCTTATAGCGGTTAGTTCTTTGTTGCTGGTTGGCTTTTACGGCCATTACCAACTTGGCAATATGTCTTCCGCCATGGATCGAACTGCCGAACATTCAATAAAAATTCACCACGATATGGAGGAAGTAAAAACCGGCTCATTGGAGGCTGCAACGTCGGCAAGCCAGCTAAGTCAGGATATAAACAAAAAATATGCCAAAATGATGCGCACCAATATGGCCGACATGCGTCTGGTTGAAAAAACATTTATCCAAATGGTGAATACGTTACAACAGGTCATCGACAGTGGCGAGGAAGACTCAACCCTGTTAATGATGGAGATTGAGGACATACATGAAAGTTTGAAAAAAGAATCCTTACCGCGGGTTAGAACTATTGTCGGTCAATTTAATGAAGCGGCTGAACAAAGCAAAAAACTGGGCGCGGTTGCAAAGGGCTTAGAGACCACCGTCGGTTCATTTGTTGAGTTGTCTCGTTCGGCTTCAGACGTTGCAGAAAATATTAAAAATGAATCGCTTAACTCACAGAAACAAGCTGCAAATAGCATGCGGCTTATGCTCATTGTGATGTTGGTCATCGCTGTGGTTGTCGCGATTATTTGCATGAATACCTATCTGGTTATTTTAAGCCCGATAAACAGGCTCGCCCATCGGATTAAGGATATTGCCCAAGGAGAAGGCGATCTTACCAAACGAATCGATGAATCATCCAAAAATGAATTCGGCGATTTAGCCCACTGGTTCAATACCTTCATGGAAAAATTGCAGTCGATCATCATTGAACTCAAGGGCGCAGAGAAAAACATTTCCAGCGCCTCTCAAACAATGACCGATGTCACGCATGAAACCTCCACCGGGGTTCGTCAACAGCAATCCGAAACCGAACAAATTGCCACTGCCGTTAATCAAATGAATGCCAGCGCACATGAAGTTGCTAATCATGCATCAAGCGCGGCACAAGCCGCCAGTGCCGCAAATGATTCGGCTGCCGAGGGTCAGAGTCTGGTTAATAAAACTGTGACTGAAATTGGCACATTGGCAACCGAAGTTGAACACGCCGCCGAGGTAATTCACAAGCTTGAAGAAGAAAGTGATGAGATTGGCAGCGTGCTGGATGTGATCAAGGGCATTGCCGAACAAACAAATTTGCTCGCCTTAAATGCGGCCATTGAAGCCGCACGCGCGGGTGAACAGGGGCGTGGTTTTGCGGTGGTTGCCGATGAAGTGAGAACCCTCGCCGGTCGCTCACAGGATGCTGCGCAGGAAATCGAAAAAATGATTGCCCAATTACAGTCGCGCGCCCGCAATGCGGTCAGCGTTATGGATGATGGCAAAAATAAAGCCCATGCCGTGGTCGAACAAGCGACTCAGGCTGGCGTGGCCTTAAGCACGATCACCTCCTCGGTGAAACAAATCAGTGAAATGAATACCCAGATTGCCAGTGCAGCTGACCAGCAAAGTGCCGTTGCTGAAGACATTGATCGAGGTATTATTAATATCAGTCAGGTCGCGGAAAAAACTGCGGCAGGCTCCGAACAGTCCACCCAGTCCAGTCAGGAATTGTTACAACTTGCGACCCAGTTGAATCAGCTGGTCGCACAATTTAAAGTCTAAATCAGCTCCCCTTCACTCTCATGCATGGTTTTAATGAGCGCATCTCCGCGCGCGCAGTAAAACTATGCTGTCGTTCTACGCTGGAACGACAACAATATATCTATAAAAATATTAAAGCTTTTAGTCACCACAACCGATATAAAACTCCATAAGGGAAAACCCTATAAGCTTTCTATCTTTAAGTGCATCTTTTTTTAGGGAACAAAGAAAGGCTCGAACTATCAGTGAGCTAACACAATGAAAAAGAACCTGCCTATCAGCCATAAAGAAAAACACGTTGCTGATAACATTAACATCCTTTCTACCACCGATCTCAAAGGTGCCGTCACCTACGCCAATGCTGACTTTATCGACATCAGCGGCTTTAACAAAGACGAGTTAATGGGTAACAATCACAATATCGTGCGCCACCCTGATATGCCCCCTGCCGCCTTTGCCAATCTGTGGGAAACGATTAAAGAAGGTGATTCATGGATGGGCATTGTCAAAAATCGCTGCAAGAACGGCGACCATTATTGGGTCAATGCCTATGTAACACCGCTACTCACCGATGGCAAGATTGTCGAATACCAGTCGGTGCGCAGCAAAGCCGGTATCGAAGAGGTTCAGCGTGCCGAAAAACTCTATACCCGCATCAACGCTGGCAAACTACCTGGCTGGCTTAAACGCAATCCTCTAAAATTTAGTAGCAAGTTGATCATCACATTTTTACTCCTGCAAGCTGCCACATTAGCCATGCCACTGATCAGTGGTAGCCTCAGCCCAATGCTGGCATTACTCAGCCTGTTGCCTGGTTTTGTTCTTATGAGCGCATTTCTGGTTCGTGAAGTGCGTCCACTGAAGCAAGTTTTTACCAAAGCCAAGAGCATTTTTAACAACCCTATTGCCCGACACATTTTCACAGGTCGACATGATGAGGCCGGTCAGGTGCTGCTGGCACTAAAATTTCTAGAGGCAGAATCCGGCGGTATTGTTGGCCGTGTTACTGACAGTTCCGGCGACATTACAAAATATGCCGATAAGCTCATGGACTCCATTGAGCTAAATCGAGTCAGCATCAATAATCAGCATTCAGAAACCGAACAGGTGGCCACCGCGGTGGCTGAAATGTCAGCGAGTATTCAGGAAGTTGCGGCCAACGCTCAGCTCACCGCGGAGTCGGCCAACCAGGCCAACATCGAAACCAGTAATAGTAAGCAGGTGGTCAACGGTACCATGGAGGCGATTCAAACTCTGGTAGAAGATGTCGAACAAGCCAGCAACGTCATTCAAGCGCTCAATACCGACAGTGAAAAAATCAGCAGCGTAGTCAACGTGATTAGCGACATTGCCGAACAAACTAATCTGTTAGCACTCAATGCTGCTATCGAAGCTGCGCGTGCCGGGGAACAGGGACGTGGTTTTGCTGTGGTCGCCGATGAGGTTCGCACCCTTGCCAACCGCACGCACAAATCAACCCGCGAAATTCAGGAGATGATCGAACATTTACAAAGTGGCACCAAAAAAGCTGTCAAGGTGATGGAGAAAAGCCATATTCAAACTGACAACAGCATGGAACGTGGCCGTGAAGCCGTCGAATCTCTGAATGCAATTACCGCCGCAGTCGCCACCATCAATGATATGAGCACCCAGATTGCCACCGCTGTGGAAGAGCAAAATGCCGTTGCCCATGAAGTTAGCCGGAACATCGTTAACATTCAACAAACCTCAGAAACCAGCGTTGAAGGCATACGCATTAGCGAGGAGACCGGTATTGCGATGGCTAAACAGGCTCAGGAAATGAATATGCTGGCCACACAGTTTTGGAATAAGCGGCGAAGCCGGAGCTGATATTTACAGCTGATCCAGCAAACGTTCGATCATACCTTCAGCCTGCGCCGCATAGCCGCCGCCAAACATGTTGAAGTGATTGAGAATGTGGTAAAGATTGTATAACGTCTTGCGCTGCGCATAACCGACATCCAGTGGCCAGACTTGTTCATAGGCATGATAAAAAGCCGCAGGGAAGCCGCCAAATAATTCGGTCATCGCAATATCCGCTTCCCGATCACCGTAATAGACCGCCGGATCAAAGATCACCACCTCAGTTTTTTGGGTGAACGCATAGTTGCCTGACCACAGATCGCCGTGCAGTAGTGAAGCCTGTGGCTGATAGCCATCAAACAACGTCGCAAAACTATCCAGCAGTTTTTCACCTTTATTAATCAGACTGTGCGCCGCATTATTTTTGCTAGCCAGTTGCAACTGAAAGCCGAGCCGCTGTTCACGCCAGAAACAAACCCAGTCCTTCTCCACTATATTTATCTGTGGGGTCGAACCAATACTATTATCACGCTGCCAGCCAAAATCTTGCTGCGTATGTCGATGCAACTGCGCCAGTTGCTGGCCAAACTCCGCCATCGATCCCGTACCACTCAGCGATAGATCCTCCATCACCAAAAAGGCCTGTCCCGCCGCCACCCCACTGCACAGAGGCGAAGGAACCCTGATCGCATCCACCTGACTCAGTTCGCGTAAACCTTCCGCTTCTGCCTCGAACATGGGCAGGCTCTCGGCCTGATTGAGTTTGACGAAATAACTTCGCCCCTCACAATCTTTCAAACGATACGCTGAATTAATACAGCCGCCACTCACACCTTGCCGAGTGTGAATCGAAAAAGCTTCGCCGCTGGCCGCCGAAATCTGTTGCTCAATCTGCAACCATACCTCCATAGCGGATGCCTCAAAATAAATGGGTTAACCTCAAACACTGCCGAAAAATAACCGGGAAACAAAATGCTCGCTGACTCATTCGAACTCAGCTCTTTCCACTTCCAGCACCGCCAGACTAATATGCCGACCCACTTCATCGGAAAAACCCACCCAGTCCTGATATTTTTCAAGCCGGGCGACAATCTCTTTTTTCATTTCAAAGTCCGCCAGACCCTGCTCATACA
>CAZIJT010000156.1:0-5886 GCA_964539595.1 uncultured Thiohalophilus sp.
CAAATTGGCCGCACACTATACCCTGTTTTCGCTAACCGGCTATTATGACTTCTTTCATAGATTGAGGCAAAAATAAGCGTATTGATGTGCTAGGTGTGCGGCTGTAGGTACGACTTCAGGCGTACAAGCTCAGAGCACCCCAGCTGTATCTTTCACCCCCGTTCGATTGAAATCGAACCTACAGGCTGCTGTACTGCTGTTTAATAAATTTACGATATTCACCATCACGCACCCGTTCCCACCAGCTCTGGTTTTCAAGGTACCAGTTCAGGGTTTGCTGGATGCCGGTTTCAAAGGTGTATTCTGGCTTCCAGCCAAGTTCATTCATCATCTTACTGGCATCAATGGCATAGCGCCGGTCATGGCCGGGGCGGTCTGTGACATAGGTGATAAGTTCGGCTTTGGGTGTGCCACCTGGACGCAATTCATCAAGGTGCTTACAAATGAGTTTTACAATATCGATGTTGGCCCACTCATTACAGCCGCCGATATTGTAGGTTTCGCTCAGGCGGCCACCTTGCAATACGGCATCAATGCCGCGGCAGTGGTCGGCCACATGCAGCCAGTCGCGGATCTGCAAGCCGTCACCGTAAACGGGTAGCGGCTTGTCTTCCAGTGCATTGATAAATACCAGCGGAATGAGTTTTTCTGGAAACTGGTAGGGGCCGTAATTATTTGAACAGTTAGTGGTGACCACGGGCAGGCCGTAGGTATGGAAATACGCGCGTACCAGATGATCGGATGAGGCCTTGGAAGCAGAATAGGGGCTATTGGGTGCAAAGGGGGTGGTTTCAGTGAAGGCCGGATCATCCGCTTTTAGCGTGCCATACACCTCATCAGTGGAGACGTGCAAAAAACGGCAGTTTGCATCATTCGACCAGCTCTTGCGTGCGGCCTCAAGTAGCGTAAAGGTGCCGTGAACATTGGTTTTAATAAAGGCTTCGGGACCGGTGATGGAACGATCAACGTGTGACTCGGCAGCAAAATTGACCACATGATCAATTTTTTCATCGTCAAAAAGTTGCTGCATTAACAGGCTGTCGCAGATGTCACCGTGGACAAAGTGATAGTTTTCAGATTCTTCAATCCCGGCCAGATTCTCAAGATTACCTGCATAGGTCAGCGCATCCAGATTGATAATGCGATCCTCCGGATGATGTTTAATCCAGTGCTGGACAAAGTTGGAGCCGATAAAACCGGCACCGCCGGTGATGAGTAGTGTTTTCATATTAAGTTTAATGCTCAGTGTTTTTTAATTGTTGTAGCATAGCGTTAAGACTAGTTTGCCAATGAGGAATATCATAATCCAGTACCCCTCGAATTTTTTCCTTGCTCAGTACTGAATAGGCGGGGCGAGCCGCGGCAGTGGGATAGGCACTGGTTGGTATCGGCTTTATACGCTTAAGCTTAAAGCTAAAACCTAATAATTTTGCTTCCTTTATTGCCGCCAGAGCAAAGTCATACCATGAAGTGACGCCTTCATTGGTAAAGTGATAAATGCCCGTGCGTTCTTTTTCAATCAGCGCATATATTGCTCGGCTGATATCAACGGTCGAAGATGGGCTGCCAACCTGCTCGTCGATGATGCCCAGTTCTTCACGTTCGGACGCCAGGCGCAGAATAGTTTTAACAAAATTATTTCCATGCACACCATAAACCCAGGCGGTGCGCAGGATAATCGCCGTGGGCATGACCTCAAGCACGGCTTGTTCGCCTTCCCATTTTGACTGACCGTAAACGCCTAATGGGTTTGCCTGGTCATTTTCCCGGTAGGGGTGTGACTGCGTACCATCAAAAATAAAATCAGTGGAAACCTGTAACAGACGGCCAGCATAATGGTGTACGCCTTCGGCCACGGCTTTTGCCGCATCGCGATTAACCCGAAAAGCCAGCTCGATTTCTTCTTCGGCTTTATCAACCTGGGTGTAGGCGGCACAGTTTATTACCCAGTCGGCGCGCTCTGCGGCAATATATTCAGCAACGCGTTCTGGCTGGGAAAAATCCAGTTGCTTGCGGCCAATGCCAATAGCATTGAGGCCTTTGCCTTGCAGTATGCGCTGGGTTTCATAGCCCAGCTGTCCATTTGCACCGGTGATTAGAATTTTCATGTTTCGTTGTTTTACCGCTGAGATCCTAAAAGAAAATGCAGCTTGGGCTGAGTGTAATAAAGTCCAACAGGCTAGCGCACAATGTTGGGCTTCGCGTTGCTCAACCCAGGCTACGGTTTTTCGTAAACAGGGAGATTGTTATCCATATCCTTCAATAAAGACGCCTGCCCATCTTTTTCTGACACCAGAAAATTACTGCCCTGCCAGTTTATGCCAATATCGGGGTCATTCCACAAAATGCATTGTTCATGCTCGGGGGCATAGAAATCAGTACATTTGTAAATAAAATCTGCACTCTCACTCAGCACACAGAAGCCATGTGCAAAGCCGGGCGGGACGTAAAGTTGCCTGAAATTATCGCCGCTGAGTTCAACCCCGACCCATTGGCCAAACGTGGGGGAGCCTTTGCGGATATCAACGGCCACATCAAAAACTGAACCATGACTTACGCGAACCAGTTTTCCCTGCGCCTGTTTAAGCTGATAGTGCAGGCCACGTAGCACGCCTTTGGATGAGCGGGAATGATTGTCCTGTACAAAATTCACATCCAGCCCGGCTTCAGCATATTTGTTGGCGTGCCAGGTTTCCATGAAAAATCCGCGGGCGTCGCCATGCACATCGGGTTCGATCAGCAGTACCTCGGGAATGGTGGTGGCGGTAATTTTCACAGGGGGTGTCCGTCTTCGCTGAGTAAATCCAGTAAGTAGCGGCCATAGTTATTTTTACTAAGCGGGGTAGCCAGTTTTTCCAGCTGGTTGGCGTCAATGTAGTTCATGCGATAGGCGATTTCTTCCAGACAGGCGACCTTAAGTCCCTGTCGCTGTTCAATGGTTTCAATAAAGGTAGATGCCTGTAACAGGGATTCATGGGTGCCGGTATCTAGCCAGGCCGTGCCGCGACTGAGAATTTCGACGTTGAGACTGTTTTTTTCAAGGTAAATTTTATTTACATCGGTAATTTCAAGCTCACCACGGGGAGACGGTTTCAGGTTGGCGGCAATATTCACCACCTCGTTGTCATAGAAATACAGGCCGGTTACCGCATAATGGGAACGCGGTTGTTCTGGTTTTTCTTCAATCGAGACTGCTTTGCCCGCTTGATCAAACTCCACCACGCCGTAGCGTTCAGGATCCTGAACGCGATAGGCAAACACGCTGGCACCCTGTTTGCGTTGCACGGCATTGGACAGGTTGGTGCCCAGACCGTGGCCATAAAAAATATTATCGCCGAGAATCAGGCTGCAATGTGAATCGCCGATGAAATCAGCACCGATAGTAAAGGCTTGCGCCAGACCTTCAGGCCGGGGTTGTTCGGCATAGTTGAGTTGCAGGCCAAACTGGCTGCCGTCACCTAGCAGGCGTTGGAACTGCGGTAGATCCTCTGGTGTGGAGATAATTAAAATCTCCCTTATTCCGGCCAGCATCAAGGTGGACAGGGGATAGTAGATCATCGGTTTATCATAGATGGGCATCAATTGTTTGCTGACCGCTCGGGTCAGGGGATAAAGACGGGTGCCGGAGCCACCGGCTAGAATGATACCTTTCATGATTTAATTTCTCGGATGTAGGGGTGTAATTGTCTGCTTAGGGGCGCTCTGATTTATTCTGTAGGCACGGCTTCAGCCGTACATGTTCGCCTAAAGGCGAACCTGCGACGAATACTCCGCGTGCTTGCGGCGGGGTTATTATGTTGCTTTTAAACTGGCAGGCCAAGTTTATAGAGACGGTATTTTATAGTGAGCAAGGAGACGGTGTATATATGACGTATGGCGCAGGCATTTTACAGTGCTCGCCAGCTATTTGTCATACACCGCCATGATGGCTCTCAGTTCGGCTAGCACCTGCTGTTTTTCTTTTTCTTCCAGCGCGTCACTGTGGGGAATGCTTTCTCCCTGTTCGAGCCGACTAATATAGAGACGAACGGATTTGCAGCCATCGGCGCACAGCTGTTCGACACAGTCTTGAGTTTTGCTGGAAATCAGAGGGATGGCCTCGTTACTTCTCTACAGTTGACTGAAAGTATACGGGGTTCACAAAAAGACAATCAAGTACAGAATCTGAAGCAGTGGCAGGTGGGGGGGAATTAAAGTGTGACGTCCCTGTCACAGCCCCCACGTCCTTGTTGCTGACAGAATACGGGGTTTGAACGGAAAAAGCTGTAGGTATATCCCCTGAATTTCTGTAATCCTTTACTGGCAGAAGGGATAAAAATCAGGGGGAAATAAAAATGGTGGCCGGACCTGGAATCGAACCAGGGACACGAGGATTTTCAATCCTCTGCTCTACCGACTGAGCTATCCGGCCTTTTTAGTCGCGAGGGACGAGTAGCTTGTGGCTGGGAAAAACAGTATGTGCTACTGCGTTTGGGTTGGTGGCGAGGTTTTAGTTTTTACCTGCCACTAGCCACTAGCTACTTGTCCCTTCGTGGGGAGCGGCGTATTTAACGTGATCGCTGCGGCTACGTCAAGCCGGAATTAATCTGTGTTTCCTTAGTTCTTGCCAAAGAAGAACTTTTCCATTTCTGCCTCGATAATGGCGCGATGTTCGGGGTTAATGGGGCTAAGGCGGTTTTCGTTGATGAGGATGGTCTGTTGCTCCATCCACATTTGCCAGGCTTCTTTGGATATGTTGTCAAAAATTTTCTGTCCGAGTTCACCGGGATAGGTGGGCTTATCCAGGCCTTCGGCTTGTTTGCCCAGTTTGATGCATTCTATGTTACGGCTCATGTTTGTTGCTCCTGTTTGGGGTGTGCTCCAGCAAACGTTTTACCGGGGCTGGCAGACCCAGGGTGTCAGTTTGGCGGCTGTTATACCAGACTCTTTCATCGGATGCCATGATCGCATTATTAACAAGCTGAGCCTGGGCGTGGATAGGGGTGATGTCGAGATGATAGTGGCTAAAGCTGTGTCGTAGCGGCTCGTCCGTTTCCAGATTTTCCACCTTAATTCCAAGCTGTTCGCGACAAAAGCCCGCAATATTAGCATCGTGATTGCATTCCGGTAGACTCCAGAGACTGCCCCAAATGCCGCTGGGTGGACGTTTTAGCAATAGCACTTTGCCCTGTTCATTATGTAGCAGGAGCATGCGCGTGGTTTTTACTGGCAGGGTTTTGCGGGGTTTGGGGGTGGGGTAGCGCTGAGGTTGTCCTTGCTGGAAGGCCAGACAGAAATTTGAGACTGGGCAGTCATCGCAGCGAGGCTGACTGCGGCGGCAAAGTGTAGCCCCGAAGTCCATGATAGCCTGCGTGTAGTCGGCTAACTGGGTGTCAGGGGTGAGGCGTTCGCTTAGTGTCCAGAGCTGGTTTTCGACCGCTTTTTGCCCCGGCCAGCCTTCAATTGCGTAGAGCCGGGTGAGTACTCGCTTCACGTTGCCATCAAGAATAGCGTGGCGTTGCCCTCCAGCCTGCGCCAGAATCGCACCGGCGGTGGAGCGGCCAATGCCGGGTAATGCTAATGCGTCATCAAATTTTTCAGGAAATTGCCCGGCGTGGGTATCTATCACCTGTCGGGCAGCTTTGTGCAGGTTGCGGGCGCGGGCATAGTAGCCTAGTCCGCTCCAGTGTTGCATTACGGCATCCTCGCTGGCCTGAGCGAGGCTGGCGATAGTGGGAAAGCTGTCCATGAAACGGCTGAAATAGGGGATGACAGTGGCGACCTGAGTTTGTTGCAGCATGATTTCTGAAACCCAGACCCGGTAAGGCGTACGTGGATGCTGCCAGGGCAGGTCGTGGCGGCCATGTTGTGCGAACCAGTCGAGCAAGATCTGGGCTAAGGGGTCAT
>CAZIJT010000157.1:0-5817 GCA_964539595.1 uncultured Thiohalophilus sp.
GGTCCTTTCGCTGGTCAGCACGCTACCTTCGAAGGTATTGCTAACGATGCATTCCCAGATTCAGGTGTTCCTCAAGTTCCAGTACCAGCTGCTGTATGGTTGTTCGGTTCAGGTCTGATTGGTCTTGTAGGCGTAGCTCGTCGCAGAAAACAGGCTTAATTTTGGTCTGATAATAAGTAGCCGAGCAATAACGCGGTTACAGAGAACGGGTGCCTTACGGCACCCGTTTTTTTGTCAATCTGAAATATGGTTGATTTTGATGAGGTAACTAACTGGTCTTCCATAGTTTTCCAGGTAATAAAAATTACGATGATGGTTGCAGTAACGAATAATCAGGGCAAGACCAGAGCCATGAGCATGATGCAACGAGGGCAGGCGAGTGAAGCCATCCCGATATTGCAGGAGCACTGTCAGCTGAATCCACTGGATGCTGAAGCCTTTTATCTGTTAGGCAGCTGTTTTGGCATGCTTGGCCAGTATCCGCAGGCAATTAATAGTTTGCAGCAATGCCTGGTTTTACAGCCCAATATGCCACAAACACATTTTGCCCTCGGCGGTGCGTACAAGATGGCAGGCGAACTGGAAAATGCCATCATTCAGTTTCGTGCGGCAATACAGTTAACCCCCGATATGGCTGATGCCGAGATTGCACTGGCTGATATGCTTGGCATGTTGGGTGAGATGGATGAAGCGCACCAGCATTATCTGAAGGCACTGGAAATTCAGCCTGATTCTGCCGCGCCACATTCCGGCCTGGGCTCCCTGGCCGAGCAAACGGAGCAGTATGAAGAGGCACTGGCGCATTTCCAGAAAGCCGTGAAATATGCACCAAAATCACCTCAGTACCAGTGTTCGGTGGCGGGATGCATGGTGGCCCTGGGGCAGTGGCAGCAGGCGCGTGGAAGTTACAGGAAGGCGTTAAAATATGCGCCCCAGTATCCGGATGCGCTCGGTGGGCTGGCGCGCATCTATGACAGGGCCGGTGAATATGAGAAAGTGGCAAGCTTGATTAAGCCACTACTTAAACAGAAACTCTACAGCGTATCGGCGGCAATGGCGTTTCTCGGCGTGTGCAAACACCTGGAGCGCTGTGAAGAGGCAATACTTTATGCTGAGGGCGTGCTGGATTGCCGTTATGATATTCCACCGCGTACAAGGCAGAATCTGCACATGGCCATCGCAAGGACACTGGATCACCTTGAACATTATGATGAAGCATTCAGCCATTTCAAAACCGGTAACAAAATCATTCCATTGAAATATGATGCGCTCGGTCACCGGGTGACGACCGACAATCTCATCGAGGTGTTCGGTTGGGCGACCATGCTCAGGTTGCCTCGCAGCAGAATCAACACCTGTCGACCGATCTTTATCGTTGGCATGCCGCGTTCCGGTACCAGCCTGACGGAACAGATACTTGCATCACACCCCGAAGTTGCCGCTGCCGGTGAGCTTACAGAATTGGGCGATATCATGGCTATTTTACCTGCCGAGCTGGGTTCCAGTGATAAATGGCCACAGTGTGTGTATGAAATTAATCAGGATAAAATGGATAAGTTGGTAAACCGATATCTTGATAGCTTGAATGTGATTTCAAAAACAGCACAGCATATTACAGACAAGATGCCACATAATTTTTACCTGCTGGGTCTAATTGAACTACTGTTTCCGCGGGCACGTGTAATACATTGCCAACGTGACCCCATGGATACCTGTCTATCGATTTATTTCCAGAGTTTTCTTGATGCACACAATTATGCGCGTGACCTGTTTTCTCTGGGAACACACTACCATCAGTATCAGCGGTTAATGGAACATTGGCAATATACGTTAAGTATTCCTATACTCAATGTTTGCTATGAAGATCTGGTTAGCCAGCCTGAAAATACTGTGCGTGACATGCTTGAATTTTGTGGGCTAGAATGGGATGAACAGTGTTTACAATTTTATAAGTTGGCGCGTAAAGTGGATACTGCAAGTTATGATCAGGTGCGACAGCCGCTACACACAAAATCTGTAAAGCGCTGGCGACATTATGAACAATATCTGGATGAACTCAAGCAGGGTCTCGAACGAGGCTATTGATCAGTTTGTTGTGTTATAACTATGCACTTATTATTGTCATCACTGAACAATAGTGAAGGATCTTAAGGCGTGAATATCGATAGTCGGTGTATAAGATACTTCTACTATGCTTTGCTACGGCTCGGATGACAGAAATCAGTAATATGGTTAAAAACAGTGGTTTTTAATCACTATAAAAACAACCTGTGGACAAAAAGTCCATAGTGTTTATATTTAAATATATTTGTAATTGGAAAAGATTATGGCAACCAGACCAGCACCAAACGAGAAAGATAAGAAACGTTTTCAGAAAGCTATGCAGTTGCATCAACAAGGTGAGTCAAGAGAAGCGATTCACCTGTTTAACAAGGTGCGAAAGTCATGGGGCAATGATGCTGATATATGGTATCTGATCGCGCTTGCACATGGTCAGCTCGGAGAGATGAAAGACGTTGTGCGAGCTTCAGAAAAAGCGTTGGAAATGAATGCTATACATTTTGGTGCATTGTGTGCACTGGCCAATGCACAAATGATGTTGAATGATCTGGAAGGTGCTCTGGATAATTACAGAAAATCACTGGCCATCAAGCCCAATGAACCTACCGTACGAGACAATTATGGGCGTGCTCTGGGTCTGTTAGGTCGCCGCGAAGAAGCCATAGAGCATTTCAGGAAAGTACTACAGCAAAATCCAAATTATGCGCCGTCCCATGCTGGCCTGGCTAAAGCCTACGTTGAAGGTGGTCATCCCGAAAAAGGCTTTGAGGAATATCAGAAAGCACTACAGACAAACCCAGATCTGGCTGAGGCAAACCTGGGTATTGCTGATCTTTTATCCAGTCTGGGTGATCATGGCAGTGCTGAAAGCCACTACCGTAAAGCGTTGGAGTTCAAGCCGGGTATGATGCAGGCGCATGTTGGCCTGGGCAATGTATTCAGGCATCGAGGTGATTTCGATGAGGCGCTAAACTCTTTTAACAAGGCTGAGAAGTTTTCACCGAATGACCCACACCTTATTGCAGCCAGGGCAGATACACTACAGCGGATGGGTGATGAGGAGAATGCCTATGATTTGCTGTGTGGGCTGAACGAACGTAGCCAGATGTCGCCACTTGGAATTGAAACTTTTTCACGTATATGCCATAAGTTTGATGCCTGTGATGTCGCGATTGAGTTGATCGATTTATCAGTTGAATCATCAGCCACAGGCTCTATGGAAAAACAGATGTTGAGTTATGCTGCGGGAAGCCTGCTGGATAAGCAGCAGCGTTATGATGAAGCATTTGAGTGGTTCGAGGTGGCTAATACCATGATAACGGTACCTTATGTTGATGCAGTGCAGGAGAAAAAAATCGACCAGATCATTGGTTGTTTTACCCAGGAAGCGATGCACACGTTTAAGCGAGCCACTACCGGTAGTAAGCGGCCAATATTTATTCTCGGCATGCCACGTTCAGGAACTACATTGACAGAGCAAATTCTGTCCAGCCATAGTGATGTATTTGGTGCAGGTGAACTGCTGTATATCAAGGAACGTTTGAACGAGATCCGTGATTTGAAGCCGGGAGTACAAGGATTCAGCCTTGGGCATATAGCTGACCTGAGCGAACAGGAAATGACAGGTTTTGCCAATCGCTACCTTGAGGATATCGGCAAGTTAAATAGTGAAGCCCGTTTTGTTACTGACAAGATGCCACATAATTTTCTGATGGTGGGTCTAATCAACCTGCTGTTTCCGGATGCTCGTATCATCCATTGCCGACGTAATCCGCTCGATAATGCTCTATCAGTCTATTTCCAGAACTTCCTCTGGGCTCATAATTATGCAACTGATTTAGCAAATATTGGTCATTTTTACAACGAATACCGGCGTCTCATGAAACATTGGGAGCAGGTCATTGATATCCCGATGCTGCATGTTGATTATGAAGATATGATTGAAGATGCTGAAGGCATGTCAAGAAAAATTCTGGATTTCTGTGGTCTCGAGTGGCAGGACTCAGTGCTTGATTTTCACACAACGGGCCGTGCCGTGGCGACCGCCAGCTTCGATCAGGTACGACAGCCGATATACAAAACATCGAGAGAGCGCTGGAAAAATTATGAGCAGCATATTGAACCTCTGAAATCAGCTATTTTACCTGAATATCTTGTGGATACAGGGGACGATTAACCGCTGTAATTTTACCCATAGTATTTTTTTGTATGAAAGATTCCGCTCAGTTTCTGCAAACTGCAGAAGCGCATTACAAAAGGGGTAACCTTCCGCAGGCAGAAGCACTTTGCCGCCACCTTGTTTCTATGGGTGAGCACCTCGCTGAAGTTTATAATTTGCTTGGCATGGTTTCTATGTCTATTGGTTTGTCTAACCATGCTGGGATTTATTTTCAAAGAGCACTAAAACATCAACCCTCATTAAAAATAGCAAAAAAAAATCTTAAGCTGGCAAAAAAATCGGCTAAACAACATAAGACGACCTGTCCTGGTAAGTTGTCTAGACGGTTCCTGCTAATCAAGTCATGGGGATGTGGTTTTTGGGCGGATATGGATCATGTGCTTGGTCAATTGCTGCTCGCAGAAATGACAGTAAGGATACCTGTTGTGCTTTGGGGAGCTAATAGCCGCTATCACGATGTTATATGTGAAAATGCTTTTGATCTTTATTTTGAACCAGTGTCAGACTACTCACTTGAAGATATCGTTGTTGAGAATTTCTCCTGCTTTCCACCAAAATGGAATAAGGACAACATAAATCTGCCTGAAAAAGATAAGTGGGAAGGGCAATATTCAAGAATGGCTGGTATGTTCTCTCTGGCAAGAGATGAGGATGTTATCGTCAGTGATTTCCACACTTACGTTAATGATCTGATACCATGGTTGAGTAAAAAAAGTCCTTTATATGGAATGGAAACACAGCAGGTTTATCATTATCTTTTTAAAAAATATTTATGCTTGAAACAAGATGTTCAGAAAGAGATTGATCAATATGCGGCTAAATATTTTAAAGATAAAAAAGTGCTTGCGATCCATGTGCGTGGCAGTGATAAGATTACAGAAAGTACTGAGCTATACAACATTAACCAGCAGTATGAAGTACATATAAACAAATTTCTGGATAACAATTCAGAAATAGCAATCTTTTTGTTAACAGATAGTGTTGGCATACTTGAAGAGTACAAGCGGAAGTATGGTAACCGGCTTCTGTACAGTGATTGCTTCAGAACAAAAAACGACATCGGTATTCATTTTCATGAGCAGGATGATCGTAGGCAGATAGGCATTGATATATTAAAAGATACCTACCTGGCATCTATGTGTGACTTTTTTATCGGCTATGGTGGCACCAATGTCTCAACAACGGTTTTGCATTTAAAAGAGTGGGAAAAAGATAATTATATTTTACTGGGCACTAACTCATTAGTGCAGCCACATTTATTTCTTCATAATCGTTAATGTGTATGAGTCTCGACATGATCTGACGGATAATAAATTGTGTTCAGATTTAATATGACATATTCAAGTAAAAACAATTTTAGTCCGCAGATGGACGCAAATAAAAGCAATAATGAAGCCGTCTTATCGGCATGCTTTTAGCCGGTATCCATCACTCAGAGCCATACCAAATTCAACGATGGATTCCGGCTAAAAACTGCTGGAATAACAAAAGTACTGTTTTGTTTTTATTTTCGTCTTTTGCGTTATTCTTGGACTGATGTTGTTAAAGCTTTTGACTGTCAGGATATAAAAAAATTA
>CAZIJT010000158.1:0-5705 GCA_964539595.1 uncultured Thiohalophilus sp.
GTCTACACTACGTCTACACAGGATTTTTCAGGAGAAAATGCGAGTTAAACCTGGCATCAGAAAACAACGTCAAATCGTTGCTTTTAAAATGGTGCCCGGGGCCGGAATCGAACCGGCACGGTGTTGCCACCGAGGGATTTTCTTACCCGCTATAGCTTTCGCTACTGTCTTATGCCGATTGCGGCAAATGACATTTGGGGTCTGGACTTTCTCTTCACCGTACCCTTGCTTTTTTAAAACCAGGACTTAGGCAGGAGCCGTCAAGTCTCTACACTTTCAATGAAATAATAAAGATTTTACAATTTAGATGTAAAATTCTGTTCCAAAGCTTAGCTCGGGATTGCCACCAACTTAAATGCTGAGGTTTCCCCGAATTTGACTCCATTCACACCAGTAGTTTCCTGACTGGGTGCTCAATTTTTTAAGTCCCTTGCGTCTACCAATTTCGCCACCCGGGCAGGGTGCGGACGAGCTGCATTCTACAGAATTTATTCTCGATATGGAAACAGGAACAGGAATTATTACAGCTAGTTAGGAAGATTTTCTCCCGAGGATGTACAGATGGGAGAAATCTAAATTTGGAGGCTGAGGGCGGAATCGAACCGCCGTCCACGGCTTTGCAGGCCGCTGCATAGCCACTCTGCCACCCAGCCGGTCTTGTTATTGTACTCTTTACAACTAAGTACAACTATAAAAAAACCCCGGTTGAACCGAGGCTTTTGGAACTTGGAGCGGGAAACGAGACTCGAACTCGCGACCCCGACCTTGGCAAGGTCGTGCTCTACCAACTGAGCTATTCCCGCCTGAAAGAAGGTGCGTATTTTAGCGATGTCCCCCCCTATGTCAAGAAATTTCCTCGCTATTCTCTCCGCGTTCTCCCATCAAACTTGGCCAGGCGGCCTGGATATAAATCACCATCGACCACAAGGTCAGACCAGCAGCCATGTAGAGCAGTAAATAACCGATAAGCATGGTGGGGAAATCACCGATAGAATTTTCAAATAATATAAAGCCGATAGCCAGCATTTGTGCGGTGGTCTTGATTTTGCCAATCATCGAGACCGCAACCTTGGTGGTGTCGCCAATATTGGCCATCCACTCGCGCAGGGCAGAAATGGCGATTTCTCGGCCAATGATAACCGCCGCTGGAATGGCCAAAAGCGGGCCGGGATGGGCGCTGACCAGCAACACCAGTGCCGTGCCCACCATCAGTTTGTCGGCAACTGGATCCAGAAAAGCACCGAATTCTGACTGCTGTTTGAGCCGCCGGGCAAGATAGCCGTCAAACCAGTCGGTCACCCCGGCAATGAAAAACAGACCCGTAGTGATATAATTATTGAGGCCGAACAGGGGAAAATAAAAGGCCAGCGCGAAAACAGGGATCAGGCCGATACGCAGCAGAGTCAGTTTATTAGGTAGGGTTAAGTGCATGTTTATTCGTTTCCATCCATATGAAAAGCATCATATATTAGCTGCGCCAATGTGGCACTGATTCCGCTCACGCTGGCGATATCTTCTACCCCCGCTCGCGCGACCTCCTGCAACCCCCCAAATTGTTTAAGCAGCTTCTGGCGGCGTTTTGGCCCCATTCCCGGAATCGTTTCTAGCACCGAGGTATTACGTTTACGCTGACGGCGTTGCCGGTGACCGGTAATCGCAAAGCGGTGGGCTTCATCACGGATCTGCTGGATCAAATGCAGGGACTGTGCGTCTGGAGCCAGTATAATCTCGCGCACCGCATCCAACAAGCCAGCCGCCAACCCCGCGTCTGGGCAGGGCTGGCAGAGCCACAACACTTCCTTGCCGGGTTTGCGCTCAGAGCCTTTGGCGATTCCCACCAGCAGCACATCGCAAATCTGCAATTCTTCCAGCACCGCCTGTGCCTGCGACAGCTGCCCCTTACCGCCATCTATAAATAGAATGTCGGGTAATTTGGCCTCACCCTGTTTCAATCGTTTATAGCGGCGGCTTAGCGCCTGACGCATGGCCGCATAATCATCTCCGCCAGTAATATCTTCAATATTAAAACGCCGATAATCCGACTTCAGCGCTCCGTTCAGATCAAACACCACACAGGAGGCCACCGTCGCCTCACCCATGGTGTGGCTGATGTCAAAGCATTCCAGTCGAGTCGGCATCTCCACCAGTTCCAGTGCTTCCTGCAAGGCTTCAAATCGTTGCAGCATATTGGCTTTACTGTTCAATCGCAGAGTCAGTGCCTGATCGGCATTCTGCACGGCCATTTTCAGCCAACGCGCACGCTGACCACGCAAGCGCGCCGCCAGCCGGATTTTACAGCCTTGCTGATCGCTCAATGCCTGCTCCAGTAGCGCCATGTTTTCTGGTACATGGCTGAGCAGAACTTCGGCAGGAATGTCACGACGCCCCTGCCCGACTTTAGCCGCGAGATAATACTGCGGCAAAAAAGCATTCAGCAAGGCCGCCGACATTTTCGCACTGTCATTCTGTTCAGAAACAACCCCGACCTGACGGGGGAAAAAGCTCCGGTTACCCAGATTGCGCCCACCCCGAATGCTGAAAACCTGGATGCAGCCCAGACCGCCCGCGGTACTGGCAGCAATCACGTCAAAATCCCCCGCGTCCTGACTGATATATTGCTTCTCCTGTATCCGCCGAAGATGGGCGATTTGATCCCGATAACGGGCAGCCTGCTCAAAGTCCAGCGTCTCGGCGGCCTGCTCCATGCTGTTTACCAGCGCATCGATGACCTCGTTGCTTTTGCCCTGCAGAAACATCACCGCATGTTCCACATCCTCAGCATAGGCCGCTTTGGAAATCAGCCCGACACAGGGCGCAGTGCAGCGCTTGATTTGATATTGCAGACAGGGTCGGGAGCGATTGGCATAAAAACTATCTTCGCACTGGCGCACCGGAAAAAGTTTCTGCAACAAATTCAGCGTTTCACGTACCGCCCCGGCGCTGGGATAAGGGCCGAAATACTGCCCTCTGCGCCGCTGCGCACCACGATGCACACTAAGCAGGGGGAAGTCATGTTCGCTGGAAAGAAAAATGCAGGGGTAACTTTTGTCATCGCGATAAAGCACGTTGTAACGAGGCTGAAGAGACTTGATCAAATTGTTCTCAAGTAACAGCGCTTCGGTTTCCGTATGCGTGACCGTAACCTCGATATCATGAATATGCGATACCAGCACTTTCGTCTTCGGGCTATCGAGGTTCTTACGAAAATAACTGGCCAGACGTTTTTTTAGATTAATCGCCTTGCCAACGTAAATGACTGTTCCTGTTTCATCGCGCATGCGATACACGCCCGGCTTGCCCGGCAGGGTTTTGAGGAAAGCACGGGCATCAAACGATGGCGGGCAGGCAGCCTGATTCATAGCAAAACAAATTTCAGGCTTTGTTCAACATGCGCTGAATGTCTCTGAAAATTTTATCGAACATAGGCGGAGTGAGTCGCTTGGTCTGGGTATTGTAACGGCTGCAATGATACGAGGTCAGCAACTGTTGCCCGCGTGGCAACGGGTATTTCAGGCCGTGGCCAAACGGATGCTCGGACTGTTTTAGCGCCAGTGCGGAAATCACTGACTTATGTGCAATGCCCCCTAATGCGAGAATAATCGCCCCTTTTTTCAGCCCGGCCAGCTCGGCTTTGAGAAACGCATTGCAGGTTTTAATTTCTGCTGTGGTGGGTTTGTTTTCGGGTGGCAGGCATTTCACCGCATTGGTAATACGACAATTTTTCAGCTTAAGCCCGTCGTCTCTGGCAACAGATTCAGGCTGATTACTAAAGCCAAACTTGTGCAGCGTTTTATATAAAATGATCCCCGCATGATCACCAGTAAATGGTCGCCCGCTAGCATTCGCGCCATGCTTGCCCGGTGCCAGACCGACGATAAGCAGGCCGGGTTGTTTTTTGCCGAAGGGTTCCACCGGACGGCAGTGATACTCGGGATGTTCAATCTTAACCGTATCCAGAAAGTTGCTCAGGCGCGGGCACTGACGGCAATCAAGGTCAAAAATATCGGGGGGGAATTGGGTTTTGGACATCGGCGCCTATACTCTAATTAAAATGTTGGGCTTCATGTTATTCAGCACCAGCCTACAATATGGGGGAAGTTGCTGAAAAATTATTTTCTATGTTTTAAACGGAGCATTTTCAATCAGCCCGTGAAACAGCGCCAGTCGTGCCAGCTCGACGTCAGTTTTTACGCCTACCTTGTCATGCACACGATGACGATAGGTGCTAACGGTCTTCGGACTCAGGCTCAATGCTTCAGAAATTTCAGCAATTTTTTTGCCCTCCATCATCAGCAACATGACTTGCAATTCTCGGGATGAAAGACTTTCAAAAGGCGATTCACCAACCGTCGACAACGCCATCCGTTGAGCAATTTCCGGGGTGATATAATGTCGATTGGCCAGCACTTCATGAATTGCATGCACGATTTCATCGATCCGCGAACCCTTGGTGAGATAGCCCATCGCCCCCGCTTTAAGCACTCGCTGAGGAAACAGTTCATCGGTGTGCATGGAAACAATAATGATTTTTAGATCAGGATTATGACGCAATAGTTTAGGCGTTGCTTCCAGGCCACCAATGCCCGGCATGTTGATGTCCATCAACACCACCTGAGGATTCATTTTACGAGCCAGCGTCAGGGCTTCTTCACCGGTGGTGGCCTCGGCAATAATGGTGAATCCTCCCTGATCCTCCAACAGACGTTTTACGCCGGTGCGCACGAGATCGTGATCATCAACCAGCATGACATTTATCATAGATTCCCTCGGAACGGTGTGCAGGCACAGAAAACGCGCGCCCTGCCAATGAGCGTAGAGTTTACAATAACTCACCCGGCTATTCGAGCCATGCGTGAGAACAGCTTTCACAAATAAGCTGATCATTGCAGGCAGATCGCTTTTCCCCTCTAGTCCCTGCCATCAGTATTCCCCCGAACATCGGTTCTGTTACAATCAATTTATGCCTTATATAGTATTGCTGCTCCTGCTTCTGGCTCAATTCACCCTCCCCGCGCAGGCTGGCAGCGCCCGCATCGCCGTGGCCTCCAATTTTGCACCGACCATAAAAGAACTGGCTGCGGTTTATCAGGCGAATAGCGGTCATCAATTACACCTTGCCTTTGGCTCCAGCGGCAGGCATTACGCACAGATCCATCACGGCGCGCCCTTTGACGCTTTTTTTGCCGCGGATGTTCGCCGCGCACAATTACTCGAAGAGGAAGGCAAGACTATCTCCGACAGCCGCTTCACTTATGCCATTGGCCGACTAGCACTCTGGTCAGCCAGGGAGGGAATGTTCAAAGATGACTCGGTACTCGATTCCGGCAGCTTCCGGCATCTGGCCATCGCCAATCCAAAACTTGCGCCTTACGGGCTGGCGGCACAAACTTTCCTGCAAAAAACTGGGCGCAAGCAAGGACTCAAGTCCCGATTAATTTTCGGTGAGAACATCAGCCAGACCTACCAGTTTGTCGCCAGCGGCAATGCCGAGTTGGGCTTCGTCGCCTGGTCACAGCTAAAAAAACCGGGGCAGACTATTCCCGGTTGCTGGTGGCTGCCGCCTGAAGATAGCTACCCCCCAATTAAACAACAGGCGGTGTTACTGAATACTAATTCTGTGGCACGAGGCTTTCTGGAATTTGTGAAAAGACCTCAGGGACGCGCGATTATTCGCTCTTTTGGCTATTTGCTGCCTGACAAATAAA
>CAZIJT010000159.1:0-5606 GCA_964539595.1 uncultured Thiohalophilus sp.
CTAAATACCCCGTTAGCGCCTTTTTGCCGCGATGCGCAGGCGCAGGGCATTAAGTTTAATAAAGCCTTCAGCATCCTGCTGATTATACGCACCGGCATCATCTTCAAAGGTGGCAATGCTTTCATCGAACAGGCTGTGCTTTTCTGATTTTCGCCCTTCAACAATCACATTACCTTTGTAGAGTTTGAGTCGTACTGTGCCGTTGACGTATTCCTGACTGCGGTCGATCATCTGCTGTAACATCTCGCGCTCAGGTGACCACCAGTAACCGTTGTAAATGACGTTAGCATAACGCGGCATAAGCTCATCTTTAAGATGCGCCGCTTCCCGATCCAGGGTCAGCGATTCAATCGCCCGATGCGCTTTCAACAAAATTGTACCCGCTGGTGTTTCATAACAGCCGCGTGACTTCATTCCCACGTAACGGTTTTCGACAATATCATCACGACCAATACCGTTGGCTCCACCTATCGTATTTAGATGTTCCATCACCGTGGCTGGACTCATGATCTCGCCATCAATCGCCACCACATCACCTTTTTCAAAGCTCAGCTCGATTACGGTTGGACTATCCGGTGCGGCTTCGGGCGAAACGCTCCAGCGCCACATGCTATCTTCCGGCCCCGCCCAGGGATCTTCGAGTACCCCGCCTTCGTAGGAAATATGCAGCAGGTTGGCATCCATCGAATAGGGCGATTTTTTACCCTTGTTGAAATCAACTGCGATATCGTGCTCTTTCGCATAGGCCATCAACTTTTCACGCGAATTGAGATCCCATTCGCGCCAGGGTGCGATCACATGCACGTCCGGTTTCAGCGCATAAGCGCCCAGTTCAAAACGCACCTGATCATTGCCCTTGCCGGTCGCGCCGTGGGAAATCGCATCGGCTCCGGTTTCATCGGCGATTTCGACCAGCCGTTTAGCAATCAGTGGACGAGCTATCGAGGTACCGAGTAAATATTCGCCTTCATAAATAGTATTGGCGCGAAACATGGGAAATACGTAGTCACGAGCAAAGTCTTCGCGTAAATCTTCAATGTAAATTTCCTTCACGCCCATGGCTTCGGCCTTGGCACGCGCCGGTTCCACTTCTTCGCCCTGACCGATGTCCGCCGTGAAGGTCACCACTTCACAATCGTAAACGTCACGCAGCCATTTCAGAATGATGGATGTATCAAGCCCGCCAGAATAGGCCAGCACTACTTTTTTGATCTTGCTCATGGAAAAACCTCGTTCTCAAGCTAAATATGGATCCTGCTTCTGCTGGGCATCACCCACAGAGCCAGGCTCAAATAACTCTATTCCTATTTGATAAACGCGCAATTATACAGGGTTTCGGGCATAAACCGAATTCAAAGCAGGCTGGAAAACTGCGAGGCCGAGAAGCCCACCCCACCAAGTAATAACAGACTGGCCTTAACCAGCGGTTGTTCAAGGAAGGGCTGAAAAGCGCCCTTTTTCAACCGGCTAACATTCTCGATAAGCTCATTGAGCTGCGCCAAACTCGGCTTGTTCGGCATCGCTTTATTACCGCTGACCGTAATTTTCTCACTCTCCAGATAATCAATAAAGTCTTTGCGTACCCGTTCCGCCTGCTGCCGTAATTTGGTAGCGGCATACAGCGCAACCGCAATTAAACAACTGGTGATAATGGCCAGACTCTGTGGGAAACCCCAATCATCAAAATAATTAATTCGCGAGAACAGAATCAGAATGATAACCAGGAAGGGGTAATAAATTAGCTTGCTAACCTCAGATGTACGCTGCGCCACTATTTTTAATTTTAGCCAGTGTACCGCGCAGGGCCAGGGAATGTTCATGCTGACAACCAGATTATCCACCGCCGTGCCCCGCCAGTCATAGTTGTTTTTTGTCAGCCCACGGATCCAGATAATGCACAGGCGGGTGGCATCTACCATGTAAAATAATAAAAACAGCATCCCCAATAAACTGCTAACCGTAATCACTGAATCAATCACGCGGGTAACTTCGCCGCGAAGAGGCGCGGGTTCCAGACCAAACAGGGTAAAAATAAAACTGGCAAAGGCCTGAAAAATTAACACCAGGGTAAACGCACGTAGAAAACGATTTTGAATAGCGCCATATTCACCATAGATTTTCCAGTATTGCTGAATAGGCATCTCATCCTGCTGCTTTATTTGCGCAGCCCATTTATTCAAGCTGGCCACTGGCGTGACTCTGTAGATCAATACAAACCAGACCATCAACACCAGAACCCAGACCAGTAACATGAGCGGGATATTGTCATAGCCAATACTCCGAGGCAGCAGTGCAACCAGCAAGGCCGAAACCACTAACATCAGCGCAAGAATAGCTTTCCAGCCATTACTTTTCGTAGTCTCGGTGTTTCCGCAAAATGAAGCTTCTGCGTTCGACTTCCACTTCTTGCTCATGCTCTGCGCCCAGCTCAGCAATAAATAGTCATCACTAATTTTTCGATAATTCATATCCAATGAACGTAGCGAAGTGCAAATAAAATACAGGCTCAATACCAGGGTCAGACTATTAATAATTTCTGTCGGCCAGACGCTCACCCCCGCCAGCAGGATAAACGGCTCTTCATGGATGGAACACCAGATACCGAGAGCGGATACCCCAGCCAATACCAGCATACCGATAGCCAGCCAACGTAGTTGATAGTTTGCGCGCGCGTTTAGTTGATTTAACGCCAGCAAGCCCAGGCCGATGATCGCAATCGTGATCACCAGCGGCGATAACAGTTCTCCCTTGCCTGCCTGCGGATGCAATTCACTTTGCGTTATAGCATCATCCTGCGGCAATAATTCAAAATGCCGCGTAGAAAATAAATCTTTTGCATAATGGTTATTTTCATTATCCAGCGGTTGCAACGAGATGAGTCCCTTTCGACCCACCTCAAACAGGAGTGGATCAAGCTGGGTTGGTAGATTTACTTTTCTGGAAAAATCTTCGTCTGTTAATTGCAGGGCAAGTCTGCTGGAATAAAAAATCGAGGTCTGATAATTATCTCTGAACGGTGGCGTACTGCCCTGCAAGGCAGGGATTAATTTCAAATCAAAACTGGACGCGATTACCAGATTACGCGTCCACGGAAATTCTGCCGGGTGTAAAAACTGGGCATCCAGATCCGTGCTAAAAAAAGTCACACCCATCAAGCGTGATCGCAATGCCCGTAGTATCAGCAGTTTGTCATAAACATCACTGCCTAACACGCCGATAGCCAGAACACCCTTGCCATCCTGTTTACGCAGACGCTTATCCAGCTCAACAATTTCATCGGCAATCCGGCGCAGGTAATCAAACTGTCCTGCCCCAACCGGTCTACGAATGGAAACCCCGGGATTCGATTGTTGCTTTTTTCTCGCTGCCGATGCTTTTAAGGTTGCCAGTCCCAGATCGGTATTACTGCCGGGTGCGACACCATCAATGCCACGCAAATAACTAAATGTATGAATATATTTCTGCTGACAAATCTGGTTACGTTTACCACAAAATGCCTGTTTGAAAGATTCAGGTAGTGCTCGGCCAAAAGCCGTATCCAGCTCCGATAACAGCACGACGTGATTATTGCTCGGCTCGATACCACGCCGCCATAACTCCAGCACCATCCGAAACATCAGTTGATCATCACTATGTACGGTGCGATGAAAGCTTATGCAACTTTGTCCCGCCGGGTTCCTGAGCGCAGATAAATGCTGTTCCAGCATTTTCACCGGTTGTTTCATTTTCTGGTATAAGTAGCTGTCAGCAATTGTCGCTAACGGCGACAAAATATGAATGCCTGCCGTCTGCAACTGACAGAGTTCAGTTACTGCTGTAGACGCCGGGCTGGCCTCCCCACTTAGCGTTCTATCCTGATAGGCTCTTTTGACCAGTGAATAGAGTCCCCCCGAATCAGCCGGGCCAAGAATGGCGTAACGCATTTTTTTTCGCGTCTCAGCCTTTGCCAGGGTTTGTACCAGCCGCCTTAAATGCAGATAAGGCGTTTTATGATAGTGCGCGGCATCTAACCAGAGCAGCAATACTTTTTTGTGACTATGAGTAGCTGACTTTCCGCTCGCGTCATGCACATCTTTTTCAGTGCTAGTCGATTCGCTAAACGAGACAGAAGCGTCTTGTTTAAACCATTCATAGGGAAGAATTAGCCGATCTCGGTTTTTACCCCAGCCAGTCATCATTCCAACCTGAATATGCTTCGCATCTTCAGGCACATAACCCGCTTCAGACAGCGCATTGATCAACGCATAGCGACGGCGGCGACGGCGTTCTTCAGCATCGGCAATGGCTTCAGTCGAAACCATAACCCCCAGCACCAGTAATTCCTGCGTCTTGTCATCGGCAAGATAGTGTTTAATCTCCGGTATCAGACGGGTGTCTTTCAGATTTTTAATTAAGCGTGGCGAATCATTTTTGTCACGCGCATAAATAATCCGAAAGGGATCCTGCCATAGCCGGGCAGGCACAGCGTTGAGGCTGGATTGGGAAATGACCGGGGAATTTTGCGTTTGCGGGCGCGCTGTTTGCAGCGGATCACTGCTCCAGATATAGGAACCAAACGCCGCGAAGGCAAGAAACATGACAAAAGAATAGCTTGGAAAACCCTGATTGGACATCGCCATAAATCCCTTCGTTAGCAGAAGATCTATTATGACCAATCAACGAATCAACGTCACCTCCACACGGCGATTTTTTTTGCGCCCAGCGGCGGTGCGATTGCTGAACTTACCTTCCAGTTCACTGTGCGCGTAAGTGCTAATTCTATCTTTTTCAATTCCGTGGTTAATAAAATAATCACGAACAGTGTTGGTGCGTCGACGAGCAACCACATTGTTCACCCGCTGTAATCCCTTACTGTCGGTATAACCATCAATGCGCACACCACGTACGCTACGATCTTCTTTCATATAGCGAATCATTTGATCCAGCCAGTGTTGCATATCTCGATCCAGCGAGGTCTTACCCGTGTCATACTGAATCAGAGCCTTGTTCACTTCGGTAAAGGTAATATTTAGTAATTGTTTTTCACATTGCTGAAACTCTGCCCAGGCGTCGAGAAAATTAACCGGAATAATAATCACCGTAATTTCATCACTGCCGTCCGACCAGTCACGATAGATAAGATGCAAATCCATGCCTTCTACCAGCTCCGCCGCCATTCGCTTTGCCCAGATGCCTTTAAGATAAAAAGGCGTCTGACCTTCGACTACCGGAATATTGCCAAAATCCTTGGGTAAAGAAACATGCTTCCATTCTGGCGGCTGAGAAAATAGATGTGCCAGCTCCGGTCGATTCGCCGCCTGTTTCACATGCATAGAGAATTCCAGATCACTTCGCACCCGACGGGAAAATTCCGCTTCACCATAGCCTGGAATGGCATGGCGTAAGCGACAGATCATCGGTGAGCTATCCACCTCCCAGCTCGACTTTTCCACTGAAACCTTGAAAAACTGGTAACCCGCGTGCGCAGGCAGCGCCAGCAGCATTAACAGCAAGATGGAAGTGAGAGATGTTTTTCCGAACATGCACGGGAAAATGCAAGAGTTGTACCAAATATTACAACTGATCTAACGCAAAGGCGCAGAGACGCGAAGGACGCAAAGTTTTAT
>CAZIJT010000160.1:0-5541 GCA_964539595.1 uncultured Thiohalophilus sp.
TGGCCATGCCTTTTATCATCAGGCCGTTCCATGAAGTCAGGATTTTTTTGTCGAGTCCAGGATGAATACGTTGTTGCCGATGCGCGAAAAGTTTTTTACCGGCACTGCTTAGCTGTGTCTGTGCAGTGTCCGTTGTGATGTTCAAGCTTGTCGCTGCCTGTTCGATATTGGCTGCGACGTTTAGATGCCACTGGTCTTCAAAGTTGGCGGGCTGGTTCAGGCCATACATAATTTCGCAAACGGCCATTTCATCGGGGCTTAACACGGCGCGGATCTGTTCCGGCATCCAAACGTAGAAACGGCCTTCTTCACCCTCAGAGTCAGCGTCCAAAGTTGACCAGTAGCCGCCTTCGGGGGCTTGCATTTCGCGTCGTACCCAGTCGGCAGTTTCGTTTGCGATACGTTGAAAAAAAGCATTATCAAGTGCCACCGCAGCGTCGGCATAGAGTCCAATCAGGGGGCCGTTGTCATAAAGCATTTTTTCAAAGTGCGGTATGATCCATTTTTCATCGACCGAGTAGCGGAAGAAGCCGCCACCGAGTTGATCATAAAGTCCGCCACCGGCCATCGCCTGTAAGCTTAACTCCAGCATTTTACGTACGTTTTGATCTTCGTGCGTATTGGTTTTGGTTACCGCCCAGTGACGAAGCAGGCGCTCTAAATTAGTCGGATGGGGAAATTTGGGTGCCTGACCAAAACCGCCAAAATTTGAATCGAAACTGGCGGCCAGTTCCTGCCTGGCCTGATCCAGAGGCAGGCTGTCGAGCGTCTCGGCGCTAACCGGCGCACTGGGGTTGAGATTTTCCAGTGCTTCGTTCAAGGCCTGATTTTGCTGCTGGATTGCCTCGGGCTGCTCACGGTAGAAATCAGCAATGTGTTGTAATACTTCGGCAAAGGACGGCATGCCGTGACGCGGTTGATCAGGAAAGTAAGTGCCAGCGAAAAAAGGTGTATGATCCCCCGGACTCAAAAATACGGTTAGCGGCCAGCCGCCACCGCGTTGATTGAGAAGTTGATGGGCGCTCTGGTAAATGCGGTCGAGATCAGGTCGCTCTTCACGATCAACTTTGATGTTGACGAACAGCTGGTTCATGAGTTTGGCGGTGGTCGGATCTTCAAAAGATTCATGTGCCATCACATGACACCAGTGACAGGCCGAATAGCCAATGGAGAGCAGGATGGGTCTGTCGAGTTTTTTTGCCTGACTCAGAGCGTCTGCATCCCAGGGTTGCCAGTCTACCGGATTGTCGGCATGTTGCAGCAGGTAGGGACTGGTTTGGCTGGCTAACCGATTATGTTTTTTTATACTCATATTGCTCTGTGACTTTATATATAAATGCAGGCACTATAACTGAATTGGTCGCACTGGCCAGATTATTTTCAATCAAAATGACCCGGGAAAAATTCTGTGAATACATCAAGCTTGCCTGAATTGCGGCTGAAAAAAAATGAAGAACGACGCCTGCGTGCAGGCCACCTCTGGGTATATAGTAACGAGGTAGATACCGCGCTAACACCGTTAAAATCAATGCCAGCCGGTGAGCAGGTAAAAGTGTGTGACCATCGCGGCAACACCCTTGGCTTTGCTTACGCTAATCCTAAAACCCTGATCTGTGCGCGTCTATATAGTTTTGGCCGCCACCCGCTGCTTGATGCAGAACTCATAAAGCAACGTCTGGCCAGCGCCCTGGTCTGGCGTGAGCAGTATTTTGATGCGGCCTGTTATCGTTGGGTTTATGGTGAAAGTGATGGCTTGCCGGGGCTGGTGGTAGATCGCTATCTCGATGTGCTGGTGGTGCAGATTAGCACGGCGGGCATGGAACGCATGAAAGACAGCATCGTGGCAGCGCTAACTGAGCTGGTCGAGGCTAGAGTCGTGTTGTTGAAAAACGATACCTCAATGCGGGAGCTGGAAGGCCTGGATAGTTATACCGAAACGCTGGTGGGCACTTTGCCTGAGCGTATCGAGGTGATCGAGAATAAGCTACGCTTTGAGGTGCCGCTGGCGGGCGGACAGAAAACGGGCTGGTATTATGATCATCGTCTTAACCGTCAGCGTCTGTCTACCTATGCCAAAGACAAACGTGTGCTGGATGTTTTCAGTTATGTCGGCGCATGGGGCATGCAGTGTCTGAATGCCGGGGCGAAAAGTCTGCTCTGTGTCGATGCCTCAAAAACATTCCTTGAAGTTGCGGTTGAAAATGCAAACCAACATCAGTTTGCTGATGCCTTTGCTGTGATGGCCGGTGATGCCTTCGATGCGCTGAAACAGTTACAGGCAGAGAACCAACGTTTTGATATTGTGATTCTGGATCCCCCCGCCTTTATTAAACGGCGCAAGGATATGAAAGAAGGCAGTCAGGCTTATCAACGCATTAACCGCCTGGCAATGAAACTTATGGAAGACGATGGCTTACTGGTTTCTGCTTCCTGTTCACACCATTTGTCAGCTGAACAGTTACGCAGTGAAATTCGCAAGGCGGCAATGAAAAATCGCCAGTCCCTACAGATTATCGAGCAGGGACATCAGGGGCCGGATCATCCCGTGCATCCGGCGATGCCCGAAACCGAATATCTTAAAGCGTTTTTCTGCCGGTTGTTGCCGGGTTACTAATCAAGGAGTCATCATGGTTGTTGATTTTGATCCCGTTGCTATTGCTGTCTTTGGTTTGAAAGTCCACTGGTACGGGCTGATGTATTTGCTCGCCTTTCTCTCAGCCTGGAAGCTGGGACGCATTCGTGCCGCTAAACCCGGTTCGGACTGGACGGCGCAACAAATGGACGATCTGTTATTTTATGCCGGGCTGGGGGTGATCCTCGGTGGGCGTATCGGCTATGTCCTGTTTTATAATTTTCCTGCCTTTGCTGAGAATCCATTGATCTTGCTGCAAATCTGGCAGGGTGGCATGTCGTTCCACGGCGGTTTTCTTGGGGTAATGGTGGCCTGCGGCTTTTTTGCTCGCAAGTACCACAAGGTTTATTTTTCGGTGGTGGACTTTGCTGCACCGCTGGTGCCGATTGGACTGGGCGCGGGGCGCATTGGCAACCTGATTAACGGTGAACTCTGGGGCAAGCCCACCGATCTGCCCTGGGGGATGATTTTTCCCGCCGCAGGTCATCTGCCCCGCCACCCCAATCCCCTGTATGAGGCCTTTTTGGAAGGCCTGCTGCTGTTTATTATCGTCTGGTGGTTCTCCTCTCGACCGCGCCCGGTGATGGCGGTTTCTGGCGTATTTGCCATCGGCTATGGGGTTTTCCGCTTTGGCGTGGAGTTCGTCCGCATGCCGGATGCCCATATTGGATATCTGGCCTGGGACTGGCTGACCATGGGGCAGATCCTCACCCTGCCGCTGATTCTGACCGGAATCATCCTCTCGATACTGGCTTACCGAAAGCGCTAAAGCGGGATTTTGCGACTAAAAAGACTTTAACGTGCATGCCCAGACAGGTATATTGGCGGGATACGATGTGCGTATTTGTTAAATGAGGGGCTGAATAATGACGCAATGTGTTCGACGATTTATCCTGCTGGTGTTGATGGGCGCTTTTCTACAAAGTGGCGCGTTTGCGGCAGAATTGCGCGGCTTTACTCTGGCGGAACGTAGTCACAACAGTCTGGAACGCGTGAATGAATCCGTGCTGGCAAATTTGAAAAAAAATGGATTTGAGATGCTGGGCAATTACAGCCCGGAAGATGGCGTTACTATTTTTGTTGTCACTAACCGCGAGCTAAAGAAGGTGGCGGCAAAAAGTGAATTTGGTGGCTTTGGTGCGGTGATCAAGGTGTCGGTGTCCAGAGTCACGCTGGAAGATGGCCGTAAGGAAATACAGGTCGCCTATAACAACCCGGAATATATGGCGCTGGCATATTGGCTGAGCAGCCGCCTGACCGCCACCCGAGATAAGTTGAAGAAGGCGCTGGGTGCCGTTGAAAATTTCGGTGGTCCCGTCGATGAGCAGGAATTGCCGGACTATAACTACACCATAGGTATGGAAGGCTTTACCGGTTTCTTTGAGTTAGGAACATATTCCAGTCACCGCGAAGCGGTGAAATCCATTGAAAAAAATCTGGCCAAAGGTCGCTTTGGTATTTCTCAAATTTTCCGTCTCGATATTCCCGGTAAAAAACAAACCCTGTTTGGTCTGGGGATGAAAGCCGATGTCAATGAACATGAGTTCATTAATGATGAATACGTGATGAAAATTATTGATCACCAGCAACCTCGACGTTTCCCTCATTTGCCTTATGAAATATTGGTGATCGATAACCGCGTGATTGGCATGCATCCCCATTTTCGTATTGCTATCAGCTTTCCAGATTTACATATGTTTGGTGAGCATGGTTTTGGGCGCATGATTCAACTGCCGTATGATTACGAAGAATTTGTTATCCGTGCTATTGGTGGACAGTGGCCACCGGATGATGACTGGTAAATGTTGAATCCTGAAAACTGAATTCTAAAATGCCGTCTGTTAGGAAATGTAAGTGAAGCAATATCTGGATTTGATGCGCCATGTCAGAGAGCAGGGCGTAAAAAAGGAAGATCGCACCGGCACGGGTACGCGAAGTGTTTTTGGTTATCAGATGCGTTTTGATCTTGCGGCGGGCTTTCCACTGGTAACCACCAAGAAACTGCATCTGCGATCTATTCTGCATGAACTACTCTGGTTTCTTTCTGGTGACACCAACATAAAATATCTCAAAGACAACGGCGTTAAAATCTGGGATGAGTGGGCCGATGAACAGGGTAACCTGGGGCCGGTTTATGGCTCGCAGTGGCGATCATGGCCGAGTGCCGATGGTCGCCATATTGATCAGATTACCCAGGTGGTCGAACAAATAAAAAATAATCCTGATTCTCGCCGGATTATAGTCAGTGCCTGGAATGTTGGCGAAATTGAAAACATGGCGCTGCCGCCCTGCCATGCTTTTTTCCAGTTCTATGTTGCCGAAGGTAAATTGTCCTGCCAGCTTTATCAGCGCAGTGCAGATATTTTTCTCGGCGTGCCGTTTAATATCGCCTCCTATGCCCTGCTAACCATGATGATGGCGCAGGTGTGTGGACTCGAAGTCGGTGATTTCGTGCATACGCTGGGGGATGCGCATTTATATTCTAACCACCTTGAGCAAACTGATGAACAGTTGTTGCGTGTACCCTATGCTTTACCGGTGATGAAAATAAATCCTGCGATAAAGAATATATTTGATTTTAGCTTTAATGATTTTGAATTACAGAATTACGAGTTTCATCCACACATCAAGGCGGCGGTAGCAGTTTGACGGAAATGCTATAACGCAAAGGCGTAAAGATCGCCAGGAAAAACAGTGCTGTAATTTTTTGAAAAAAAGCACTAAACCGAGTGCGGATCTATTTTTATTAGTTTAACTTTGCGTTCTCTGCGTCTTGAAACAAACACCATGAATACGAATTCACCTCTTATTTCTATTATTGCTGCAATGACCGATGATCGTGTGATCGGTATTAACAACAGCCTGCCCTGGAAACTACCCAGTGATATGAAATGGTTTCGCCAGCAGAC
>CAZIJT010000161.1:0-1615 GCA_964539595.1 uncultured Thiohalophilus sp.
GCGTTACCTGGCACCCTGCCCTGCGGAGCCCGGACTTTCCTCCAGGAAAATAATTTCCCAGCGACTGTCTGGCCAACTCCAGCGCGAAGTTTACCGGATTTTAGAAGCCGGTGAAACACTCAGCCCGAAGAACACTTCACTTGTGAGTACCAAGATTGAACTCCCCAGGCCACCCCTGTATTCTTTATTCTCAATAACCAATTAATGATAAAAGCCCACTTAAAAATGAAATTTATCTTTACCAGTATCAGCCTGTTCTTTCTTCTCAGCACAAATGCTCTAGCCTCATTCACCCTTGTCTACACCGGCAACCTCAATGGTGAGCTGGAACCCTGCGGCTGCACCCTCGAAGGTGATATGGGTGGAATAAAACGCCACGCGACAATGATTGATCAATTACGAGATAAAGATCCCCAACTGATGTTTATTTCCAGTGGCGGACTGCTGATTGCCGAAATGCCCTCAGATAAAATTCGCAGCGCCTATATTCTCAGTGGCATGAAATTTTTAAACTATGATGTGATTGGTGTGCAGCCACGGGATCTGGCTTTTGGTAACGAGTTTCTTGGACGATATAATTTACCTTTTTTGCACAGTGGCAACATCGATGACTCACGCTTTACCTATAGCAGGACACTACAACGTCAATCACAACTTTTTAGTTTTTTTCAATATGTCCTACAACCGTCTGCATCATCCATGCAAACAGGTGACACTGATAACACTACAGCACTAAAACAACTCAGCAAGAAACTGGCTCAGGAAAAACAATCCGGTCACATCACCATTGTCACAACCACCTTACGTTTAGCTGAGGCCAAAAAAACTCTGCCTATAAGTAACATCGACCTGCTGATTATTCCTTCCCGTCAGGATACCTATAGCGAACCCGTGCAAATCGGCAACACCCTGCTATTACAGCCCGGCGCACGCGGTATGCGCTTTGGCCAGCTACGATTCGATATTAAAAAAGACGCTGCGAATAAACATATTATTAACTGGAGGCATGAGGTGATTCCGTTGCCACAAACCGTCGCCGACGCACCCCGCACTGAGGCCTGGTATGCCGCCTATAATGCCGAACTCAAAATAGATTATGAAAAACAGGTGGCGCTGCGCGCGCAACTTGATCAAGGCAAAAGTCCCTATGCCGGGGCTGAAGTTTGCCAGGCTTGTCACCCAGCAGAATTTGAAAAATGGCAGGCCAGCCAGCATGCCCTCGCCTATGAAGAGCTTGAAAATGTAGACAAAGTCTTTGATCCCAATTGCATCGGCTGTCATAGCCTGGGCTTCAATCAACCCGGTGGATTTTTGAATGCCGAACTCACTCCGCAGTTAATCAATGTGCAATGTGAATCCTGCCACGGTGCTGCTCAGGCGCATGTTGACCAGGTGGGTAAAACACCAACGGCAAATCAGAATTGGGAGATGGAACAAATATGCGAGCAATGCCATGTGGGCAGTCATAGTCCGAGCTTTGATGCTGACAACTACTGGCCGAAGATTGTGCATGGGATGAAACCAAAACCACAAAACAATAATCGATAAAATTATTCGTAGGTTGGGCTGAGCCATGTAGGGTGGGCACGATCTTTGTGCCCACCGATTCATGTAC
>CAZIJT010000161.1:1715-5459 GCA_964539595.1 uncultured Thiohalophilus sp.
AACCTTTATTCATCGCCCGTTTGTTTCAACTCCAGTCCGCGTGCATAAAGTTTCTTTTTACGCACGCCACTAATTTCAGCCACCAGTGCCGCCGCCTGTTTCAGAGGCAGATCTTGTAACAAGATTTTTAGCATGCGTTCAACCTCGGGATTTAGATCATCGACTTCCAGTGCGGGCGCACCTTCCAGTAACAATACAATCTCACCCTTGCGTTGGTTGGCATCCTCGGCGACCCATTGAGATAATTCCGCCAGCGTGCCGCCATGAATGGTTTCAAAGGTTTTACTCAGCTCACGCGCCATCACGGCCTGACGTTCGTCCCCTAGAATCTGCTGCATGTCAGCCAGACTATCTTCAATTCGGTGCGGACTTTCATAGAACACCAGAGTTACAGATTCCTGTTTTAGCTTTTCCAGCTGTTGTTGTCGTGCGCCACGTTTAGCGGGTAAAAATCCTTCAAAACGAAACCTGTCCGTCGGCAGGCCGGCGGCAGATAGCGCCGTAATCAAGGCACAGGCTCCGGGGATCGGAATCACGCGAATACCTCGTTCACGCGCGCCGCGCACCAAGTGGTAACCGGGATCACTCAGCAACGGTGTGCCAGCATCGGAAATTAAGGCAATCGTCTGACCCTGCTCAATCTTTTGCAGCAGCGTGTCCGCCAGTTTGCGCTCATTGTGTTCATGCAGCGCCTGCATCGGTGTCTGAATGGTGAAATTCTGTAATAGCCGTCCGCTATGGCGGGTATCTTCTGCGGCAATCAGATCGACCCGTTGCAGAACTTCAACCGCGCGTGGGCTAAAATCCCCCAGATTACCAATCGGGGTTGCCACGACATACAGACACTGTTTATGAAAATCCATGATTGATTCCACATCGTTTATAAATGACAGCGCAATTTTAATTCCCGCTCGCTATAATGAGTAGAATTTATCTCACACAATGCAGGACAGTTTAACAAGTCTATGAGCATGCCTATTAAATTAATTTTGCTAACCATCATCAGCTTTGCGCTGGCCAGTTGCGCCAGTGGCCCTGAGCCGGTGAAACTCAATCCCGATGAAGCTGAAATTCTGTTTGCCCGAGGTGAATACCAGAAGGCTAACGCCATATTTCGCGACATGGCCAAACAGCAACGCCTGCATAAACGTACTCCACTGCTGCTACGCGCTGCGGCAGCCGAAGCCCGCGCAAACAATTTATCGGATGCCCGCCGCACCCTGCAGAGTTTGCAGGTGAATTACAATGATCCATTACAGAAGCAACTCCTGATCCTGACTCAGGCACACATCGCCCTGCACGGACGGCAGGCCGATGAAGTTCTAAATCTACTCAGCAGTCCGCCACCTGCGGGTAGCAATCCTTTTTATATCGCTGATCACTACGATCTGCGCGCCGATGCCTTCAACCTCTCAGGCAACCGAATTGAAACCGCACGGGAACTGATTAAACGTGAACGTTATCTGCGCGATCCTGAGCTGATACGCGCCAACCAGCAGGACATCTGGCAGGCGTTGGCCATGCTGACCGAACAGGCGCTAATGCAGTTGCGCACCGAGCCGCCGCCCAGCGTACTCAGCGGCTGGATGGATCTGGTGCGCATCGCCAAGACTTACCAGCTCCGCCCGAACATGCTGCGTCAGGCAGTACAGCAATGGCAACGGGCTTATCCGCGTCACCCGGCTGATCGGCAAATTATTGAAAGCCTGCTCAACCGCCAGCAGCAGGATGTTTCCCTGCCCAAACACATTGCTCTACTACTGCCGTTTTCCAGTAAATTTGGTAAAGCCGCCGAAGCCATTCGCGATGGTTTCCTCGCCGCCTACTATGCTCGGCACATGCAAAACATACAATCCATTCGGATTTATGATGCCAGCTCAGCAAGCGATGGTAGTAAGGCCGATGTGCTGGCTATTTATCAGCAGGCGGTTGCCGATGGTGCTGACTTTGTGGTCGGGCCACTCAACAAGGCGGCGATTACCCACATCGCCAGCAAGACCCCACTGCCCGCGCCCACACTGGCGCTGAACTATGCACTGGAAGAATCGGTTCCAGTTAACCTCTACCAGTTTGGCCTGTCCCCTGAAGAGGAAGCACGGCAGGTTGCCGAGCGCACCTGGCTTGACGGCCACATCAATGCGGTAACCCTGACACCATCCGGCCCCTGGGGAGAGCGGGTGATGCAGGCCTTCAGCCAACGCTGGCTGGAAATCGGCGGCAAGTTAGTCAGTCAGGAAAGTTACAATCCCGCTGACAAAGATTTCTCCCGCCCCATTCGTCGCCTGCTAAATATTGATGACAGCCGCCGTCGTTACCGCGGTCTTTCCAGACTGCTCAACCGCAAACTCAAATACACCCCGCGCCGACGTCAGGATATTGATTTTGTTTTCATGGCTGCCTATCCCCGCCAGGCACGCCAGATCCGCCCCCAGCTTAAATTTTACCATGCGTCAGACGTCCCCGTTTACGCGACCTCGCATGTGTTTACCGGCAATCTTAACCCCGCCCGCGACCGTGATATGGACGGCCTGATGTTTGGCGACATGCCCTGGGTGCTGACCGATACTGAACATCGGCGTAGCCTGCGCAGCCGCATCGAACCCGACATTTCCAGAGCCGGGCATAGCCTGCAACGACTCTATGCGCTGGGGGTTGATGCCTATAACATTGTTAACGCATTAAACACCCTGAAAAAATATAGCTATGAACGATTCGATGGTGAAACCGGCAGCCTCAGTCTGGGACTGAAACAACACCTACATCGCCAGCTTACCTGGGTGAAATTTGTCAAAGGTCGAACGGTGCGACTGGAACAAACACAACTGGATCAGGAAATATAACCGCGCTATAGTCATTACGTGATTGTAAAAGGAACGACAACGCGAAACATCGGCAAGGAAACCGAAGCACTGGCCTGCACATATTTACAGGCACAGGGACTGCGGCTGTTAGAACGTAACTTCCTGGTGCCACAGGGTGAAATTGACTTAATCATGGAAGACCGACAAAGCCTGATTTTTATCGAAGTGCGTTTTCGCCGCAACACCCATTTCGGTAGCGGCGCAGAAACGGTAACGCCGAGTAAACAGCGAAAACTGCTCACCGCTGCCGCCTGCTATTTGCAACGCAATCCGCGGCAGGCCGAGCGACCCGCTCGCTTCGATGTGGTTTCTATGCTCATGGAAAATTCCCACTATTCGTTTAACTGGATTAAAAATGCCTTTCAGGCCAGAACATGAATATAGCTGAAAACGTCAAAACCCTTTTTAAGCAGAGCATCCAGACTAAACAGGCTGCCGCTGAAACACTGACAGATGACATTGCTTGCGCCATTGATATTATGGTTAAAACATTGCAGTCAGGTAAAAAAATTCTAAGCTGTGGCAATGGCGGCTCCGCCGCCGATGCCCAGCATTTTTCCGCTGAACTGGTTTGCCGGTTTGAACGTGAACGTCCCGGTCTGCCCGCCATCGCCCTGACTACCGATACCTCAGCACTCACCGCCATCTCCAACGATTATAGTTATAAGGAAGTTTTTGCCCGGCAGATTGAAGCTCTGGGTCAGCCCGGTGATGCACTACTGGCAATCTCTACCAGCGGCAACTCTGCTAACGTCATCCGCGCGATTGAAGTTGCACACGACAAGAGCTTAAGTGTTATTGCCCTGACCGGGCGCGATGGCGGTAACATCGCAAATCTACTTACTAAAAATGATATAGAGATTCGCGTACTCTCTGAGATTAC
>CAZIJT010000162.1:0-1699 GCA_964539595.1 uncultured Thiohalophilus sp.
TAGGTTCGGCTTCAGCCGTACCAGTACGGCTGAAGCCGAACCTACATACGCAGATCCCCATCTGTTTGTAGCGGGGAGATTCATTAATCACATTTAACAATTTTCTTTGAAGCATTAGGAACGCCCCAACTGGTATTGGGACGCTTGAAATTGTTTCGGTAGATCCATTGCATCCAGGGATTTTGAAACAACCGCCAGAGTGGACCGGCGATTCCCAGTCCTCGCAATAATCGCTGGCTGGTAGGCAATATAGGTTCTACTAAGCCAGGTAATACCCAGTTGCCTGTTTCATAAGCCTGTTGCTGAAGGAAGCCTGGCAGGAATTCTGAGATCGCCGGATCGATGTAAAAAGTGGGTAACAGACCGACATCATCGATAGTGATCTTACCTTCTTTTATCAATGATGTTGTAAGAGGTGTGCCGGGATAGAGGCGTACGCCAGTCATGGCGACCACGGCAGTGGGATTCATTTTTCGTAAAGCCCGACAGGTTGCCCGTACGCTATCTTCATTTTCTCCCGGTGCGCCAAAGATGATGGTTTGGCAAACATTTAATCCGGCTTCAATACAATAACGGTTAGCGCGTTCAGCGATTTCCGCGTTGAATGATTTTCCCAGTCGGGCTAGTTGCTGATCATCAACTGCGTCGGTTCCCAGTTCGATACCTTCACATCCGGCAGCGGCCATTAATTTTGCCTGACGTCGATCCAGTTTTATGGGGGTGGCGTAACAACTCCAGCGTAGTTTTAGTTTACGGCGTAGAATTTCTTCACAGATTGCTTCTACGTGACCACGCGGAAAATTGAGAATGGAGTCAACAAAGAATATCGGGTGAGAGCCATAATCATTTTGTAGCTTTTCAATTTCATCAACCACATCAACGGCATTACGGGCGCGAAAGCGATTGCCTTCTAATAACGGATAGGTGCAATAGCTGCATTTAAAAACACAACCCCGTTTTGTCTGTATGTTTCCGGTGCCGCCACGGCGTATGTAACGCGCATAATCAAAAGGATCACGCAACGGTCGTAGATTCTCTGCCCAGTTTTCTGGGCGTTGCGGTAGAATCGGCACGCTGGATGAAAGTGTAGATTTTTTAGCAGGTGAGACCACGCCAGCGATGCCGGATGGATCCAGCCCCTGCTCAAGCGCATGCAGCAATGCGACAAATGCGCGTTCGCCTTCACCTGCTATTCCCCAGTCGCCATTGAGTTCGTGCATGTAGGCCTGGGGTAGAATAGAAAAACCGGAGCCGCCGAGTACCACCGGTGCGTTGCTCAAAGTATGCAAAACATCAACAACTTCACGATGTAATCCCAGATAGTCAACATTCAGCGGGTAGGCCGCGTTGTCAACATTCCGTAGTGACAGGCCAATCACATCAGGCTTAAACTGCGACACCTGTGCGCGCAGTTCATCCAGTGGATGTTTGCCAAAGCAAAGATCGGCCACTTCAATATCATGACCGGCCTGGCTAACTGCCGCTGCAATATAGGCCAGCCCGAGCGGGAAAATTGGGTCGGGTAAATGTTCGCGATTGGCAGAAACGAGTAGTACGCGCATAGTTTATTATTTGGTTTGTTGCTCTGTTTCTCTGTATGTAAAGCTGTCTGAGTATTTATATTTTGGGGACAGTATATTTAAAGCCAGGCATTTTGATACTAGCATACAGACTCATTTTGTGGGAAATATAATCCTCT
>CAZIJT010000162.1:1799-3087 GCA_964539595.1 uncultured Thiohalophilus sp.
TTTTAGGTTATTTAAGAAATATCCTCAGTGGCATTGTGGTTGAGTAAAGTCTGTTTTATTTTACAGAGATATTGCATTTCATAATAATATAAACGATAAAGTAAAGTTTAAGAAACGACTAAAGACAAATCATGATGGGCTGGAAAAATAGCACGCAGCAATACGGTTTGATTGCCATAGTTTTACATTGGTCTACTGCCATCCTGATAGTAGGCCTGTTTATATTGGGTGTTTATATGGTAGGGCTGGATTATTATAATCCTCTCTATTTAGATGCGCCTGATGTTCATCGCAGTGTTGGGATGCTGGTGGCGGGTCTTTTGTTTATTCGTTTTATATGGCGGCTCTATAATATCTGCCCAGAGTTGCCGGGTTCAAACTGGGAAAAAACAATAGCTAGCCTGGTTCATCATTTGTTCTACGTGTTAGCATTTACCGCGGTCATCAGTGGCTATCTGATATCCACTGCTGATGGGAAACCCATTTATGTGTTTGACTGGTTTCAAATTTCAGCCAGCATTACGTCTATTGACCGTCAGGAAGACGTGGCTGGCTTGATTCATAAGGTTTCCAGTTATGCCATCATAGTTCTGACACTGCTGCATGTTGCGGCATCTCTGAAACATCATTTTGTCGATAAAGATCACACTTTAGTTAGAATGCTTGGATTAAAATCTAGTGAGGACAAGCCTCTCTAAACAGGAGAAAATTTTATGAATAAAATACTGTCCGTGAGTTTTTTGTTTTTCGTGGCTGTTGGGTTTATGGCAACGGCTCAGGCAGAAGACTATGTGATTGATACTAAAGGCATGCATGCCGCAATCGAATTCAGAATCAAGCATCTTGGTTTTAGTTTTCTCGTCGTAAGGTTTAATAAATTCAAAGGAAACTTTAGTTTCGATGAAAAAAACTCAGAGAAAAACAGTGCGCAGGTAGAAATTGATGTGGCCAGCCTTGATAGCAATCATGCCGAACGTGATAAACATCTACGTAGCGCTAAATTTTTTGATGTAAGTAAATATCCGCTAGCAAATTTTGTCAGTACCGGCTATACCAGCAAGAATGTTGATACAGGTGTGCTTACCGGGAAACTCACTCTTCGCGGTGTAACTAAAGAAATACGTATCGATGTGCGTCATATAGGAAATGGCCCGGATCCCTGGGGTGGTTATCGCCGAGGCTTCGAGGGTCGAGCGACGCTACATTTGTCTGACTATAAAATGTCGGGGGCTGATATGCTTGGTTCGGCAGCTGAAAATGTAGAACTTTTTTTGTATGTTGAAGGTGT
>CAZIJT010000162.1:3187-5444 GCA_964539595.1 uncultured Thiohalophilus sp.
TAACTACCAAACAAGATCATCCGGGACTTGATATTCAGCATAGGGATCGTTTTCGTCTATTTTCGTTTCTTCATTAGTGAATAAAATAATACGCTTTTCGTTTCGTTGCTGAATTTTTTCGGCAATGCTTCGTGGCACGAGTTCATAGCGGCCTTCGATGCGAGCAATGCCTAATTTCCCCTGTATAATTTGCTGTTTCATTTCGGCATTTATATAAATGCGCTTAACTTTTTTCTGATGTTCGAAATTGTAAATAATATCGCATTCGTCTTTTCGTTCAATTCTATTATTGCTTATTAGTTGATTGATTTCAGCTGAGATGGCTTTTTTCCGCGCCTGTTCTTCCTTGCGTTGATTTAATTCACGATCACGCTGGGCTTTTTTTTCTGCTGCGCGTTGAGCCTTAAGCTGGGTTTCATCAACAGCGGCCTGTTTTTTAGGGAGTTGTTTTTTCTTTTTTTGTTTGTCCTTATTTGCCTTGTGTACCTGTTGTTTGCTAACAATACCGGCTTTAAGGAGTTGTTCCTGAAAAGGGTTATTCATTCTGTTTCTCTTTCTGGTTTCTTTTGTTTCAGTGTTTGCGCTGGATGATATAACGAGATAGCGTCTGTAGGGGGATGGCCTTGTTGCCAAAATTTTCCAGACTATCAATGGCATCCTGATAAAGCTCATCTGCCATTTTGCGTGCCTCATCCAGCCCTAGCAGGGCTGGATAAGTTGGTTTGTTGCGGGCAATGTCTGAGCCTTGCGGTTTGCCAAGGGTTTCGGTGTCGCCTTCCACATCGAGAATATCATCACGAATTTGAAAAGCGAGGCCGATGCATTTGGCGAAGTGATCGAGTTTTTTGAGTACGCTTTCATCGACGCTAGCGGAACATAGTGCGCCGAGTTTGACACTGGCACGGATCAGCGCGCCGGTTTTATGAACGTGCATGTTTTCCAGTTCGGCAATGTTCAGACTTTTACCAACGGCATTTAAATCAATCGACTGACCACCGGCCATGCCGCGTGAACCGCTGGCGGTGGCCAGGGTTTCAATCATCTGTAATTGCTGCTGTGCCGGGATATCATTGGGCAGGTAGTGGGCGAGTAGATGAAAGGCCAGTGATTGCAGGGCATCGCCGGTGAGAATGGCTTCGGCATCACCGAAGACTTTGTGGCAGGTTGGTTTACCCCGGCGCAGGTCATCGTCATCCATAGCTGGTAGGTCATCATGCACCAGTGAATAGGCATGGATCAGCTCGACGGCACAGGCGGCGGCATCAATTTTTTCGGCATCAACATTAAGCGCGTGACCTGCGGCATAAGCCAGTAGCGGGCGAACACGTTTGCCACCGTTAAGCACGGCGTAGCGCATGGCCTTGTGCAAAGTGGGGGGAGTGGTCGTTTCGCTGGGTAAATAGTGCTGTAAAGCCTGATCAGTTCGTGTTTGCCATACTTGCAGTAAACCTTCCATCGTCGCCTCAGTCATCTTCAAACTCGAGCAGACGCGCATTGTCACCTTCACCGATCAGCTGTTGTACTTTCTGTTCGGCAGTTTTCAGTGCCTGTTGGCATTGGCGGGTGAGTTCGATGCCGCGCTCAAAATCTTTGAGCGAGTCTTCCAGTGAGGATTCACCTTCTTCCATGCGTTCCACCAGTGTTTCCAGTTCTTTCAGGGCGGATTCAAAATCGGGGGCGGCACTCTTGCGCGCGGCTTTCTTTTTTACGTTGCTGGTCACAGTGTCAGTTCCGGTTTAATTTTTCTGGGTGGCGATAGTTTATCAAACCATATCGCAAAAATGTTAATAATCCTTGTATACGGCGTGGCCGGCGCTAACCATTTCATCATTAATATTGATCCACTGACCATTGTCTTCAAGCCAGATATCGGCAATATAGCGACCGTATTTACCGCGCTTGTCCTTCAGTGTTTTAAGGTAGATATCCTTACCATCAAGGCGCTGGCGCAGATAGTCGCGTGCGGCGCGCCCTTTTACTTTTTCTTCCTCACTGCCGCGCAGTTCTGGAGAATTAATGCGATGCAGCCGAATAGGCTCGTTGATAATGCTGGTTTTCATGCCCAGATCCACGTCCACGCGGATGGTATCGCCATCATAAACTGAACGGACTTTGGCGTGGTAAGAGTAAAGTTCGATGTTTTGCATAATTGGCAGCCCTTTATTGCTGAGTTGGTTGAAACGAGGCAGGCAGTTCTTGATATACTGCCTCTGGTTTTATTCTAAATGCACTATCTCAGGAGCGAAACCAGTTTACT
>CAZIJT010000163.1:0-5367 GCA_964539595.1 uncultured Thiohalophilus sp.
GCGCTGCCGAACATGCACAAGCGTGACACTCAGCTTGAAACCATTCGCGGCAATGTGCCGCCGCTGGACACGGTGTTTACAGGCTGCCGCTTTGTCGAACGTTGCGAACAGGCGCATGCGCCCTGTGAAAATGAAATACCGGACTGGCATACGTTGGCCGATGGTCATCGAGTGCGTTGCCATTTATATACCGGTCAGGTATCGGTAGATGAAAGCGTCTTTGTTTCCACCCGCGAACCGATCATCACCGAAAACAGGGCGGCACAGCCCGTTATCATGCAGGCCCGTGATCTGAAGGTGCATTTCCCGATTCGCAAGGGCCTGCTCAAACGCACAGTTGGCCAGGTCTATGCGGTGGATGGTATTGATCTGAATTTACATCAGGGACAGACGCTGGCGCTGGTGGGCGAGTCGGGTTGCGGCAAGACCACCGCCGGCAAGGCATTGTTGCAATTGATTCGCCCCACTCACGGTTCGGTGCAACTGCAGGAGCAGGAACTGACCACGCTTAAGGGCAGGGCTTTGCGCCGCCTGCGGGCGCACTTTCAGATCATTTTTCAGGATCCCTTCTCATCATTGAACCCGCGTATGATGGTGGGGGAAATTCTGCAGGAAGGTATGCGCGCCCAGCATATCGTTAGCAGCCATCGGCAGCGTGAGGCCATGATCGACGAGCTGTTGCAACAGGTTGGCATGCCGCGTGATGCGAAGTACCGTTATCCGCACGAGTTTTCCGGTGGCCAACGCCAGCGTATTAGTATCGCCCGGGCGCTGGCGGTAAAGCCGGATATGATCGTTTGCGATGAACCCACCAGCGCACTGGATGTTTCGGTGCAGGCGCAGACCCTGAACCTGTTAAAAAAATTACAGGTCGAGATGGGGATCAGTTATCTGTTTATTACGCATAACATCTCCGTGGTTGAATATCTGGCGCACGAGATTGCGGTGATGTATCTCGGTCGCATTGTTGAAAAAGGCCCGGCCGAGAAAGTATTGAGCTCGGCAAAACATCCTTACACACAGGCACTGCTCTCCGCCGTGCCCGTGATCGAACGCGATAGTGATCGGCAACGCGAAGTGATCCGGCTTGAGGGCGAACTGCCCTCACCGATTTATCCGCCACAGGGTTGTCATTTTCATCCCCGCTGCCCGCAGGTCATGGACGAATGCAGAAAAACCTATCCGCCTGTTACCCTTCTTGATGGAGTATATGAAGTGCGTTGCCACCTGATTAAGGGCAATCAATAATTAGGTATACTGTCTCCATAATTCCTGTATCACAAAGCTCCGGTGTGGCTGTGGATGAACTGGCCGCTGTCACGTCGCATAGGAAATATTGCTTTCCTTAAATATACGTAAAAATAAAGCTTGGTCTATGCCAGACATCGCACACGATTTAGTCAAAATTGTTCTATGAGCAGATCTGGCTAATTCAAAATTAAAATATTGAATAATGCTCTAAGCAGTCATTCATTTTTAAATCAAAGTCTAAGTTTTAGTTTCTGTTACTAAAACTATAATCTTTGCCATATATTTAATTTATTAAAATAGTGGTGCTTTATGGAAAAATGAAAATCAAATGAATACCTTGAACTGACCACAGTGACAACCGTTTTAATTTTATCAACCAACGTAAATGCGGCTTTAGTCGGCCGTTTAGCAGCTACGCCCGGCAGCACTGACTATCAAGATTATTTGATGATGTCGCCAAATTGACCTGACTCGCGGATGCTAATGCATCTGGAATGCTTATGAATTGGGCCGATGCCAACAATTGGGCAGCAGGGTTTACCGTTGGCGGTGTTGATGGCTGGCGTTTGGCCAATACATTATAACCTGATGCAAGCTGTGATTCTCAAAGTGGTAGCGTGTCTTATGCTTACAACTGCACCGGCAGTGAAATGGGTAACCTGTTTTATAATACGCCGGGAAATTCAGCAGGATCGTTAAGCAGTACTGGCCCATTCAGCAACGTTCAGATCAACTAAATAAACTATACTTTATGCATCAACCTTATGAAAGCTGCGCTGTAAGTTTAATTCACGCATTCCTTAGAAAATTTGGTATCAGGTATATGGTCCTAACAAATTTCCCTGCGACGAAATCCGGTGCCAATTAAGGTCAGCCCCGAGATAAGTAGTATCAATGCAGGTGGCAGAGGTACGGCAGTCAGACGCAGGATGTCCGAGGTACTGCGACCGATGATATAAATATTGCCTGAATCGTCAATGGACAATTCCTGGGGTGATTCATCAAAAGTAGCGAGCAAAACAGCATCAAGACTTAATGCGTCGATGCGGTAAAGTGAGCTGCCAAAGAATCCAGCCTGGTCACTGCCAGGCGTAGTAACATAATAATTTCCTGCCGAGTCCAGCGCGATACCGGTGCCGACCAAGCTTGACACTGTAATATCAATGTTACCCAGAGCGTCTATAGAATAGATGTTGCCAAATGTGGGATCAGAACCCAGACGCCCCGGAAAATAAAGATTGCCAGTTGTGGTGGCGTGGATACCAGTCGGTCGGTAATCTGCTAGCAGAATGCTGTCCGTGACAGCCAGACTACCCGTATCCAACTTACGAATAACACCAGAATCACGGTCAGCGGCAGCTTCGCTAATATACAGATTGCCGATGCCATCAAAACGTAGGCCATTGACATAATACTGATCGGTAGCATAGGAAGCGTAAAGCGAGGAGGTGCCATAACCGCTGGCAGCATTCAAACGCAGAATATTGACAGTTCCAGAACCATCATCTGCGCGGTCTTCCAGATAAAGATTCAGCGATGAATCTACTTCAATGGCGCGGGATATGAATCCCGGGTTTAACAAAAAAGATGATGAGTAAGCGGAATCAAGGTAGTTCACCGAAAGTGCATGGGTAATTCCGGGTTGCATAAATAGTAGCCAGGCCAGCAGATTGGCAACTACTAGTGGTATGGTGTGTTTGCGCATATTTAATCCTCCCTGGTTATCGCACTGTTCAAGTATTACCTAATTTTTAAGGCATACAATAGTCAAAAAGTAGTAGGCTTTTTGGAGGCGATAAAAACAGCTTGAAGATATAAAACATGGTTATATCCGTCTGTTTTGAGCCGGTGACTGCTGGGTTGAGCTCAGCTCGTAGCTGATTATTACTACCTGCTAACAGGTATACACCCCCAGAATATCCCTGGAATATTAGAATATAGTTTTGTTCTTTAATGTGGTTCTGATCTTTAATGTAGCATCAGCTGAATCATTCAGAGTTAGACATTCATGTTTTATAAGGTGTTTCTCCTCTATATACGTATATCTAATGTCATATTGTTAAATGTAAATAATTATCATAAGGTCAAATATCCTCAGAGGGCATATATGGTTCTCGGCTAAACATTCTTTGAATGACCCGAACACGACATTCAGTGGAAAGATATGTGAACCAATTATAAGTGCTCGTGGAATATGCTCCATTATAAAGGTAGTGGGAGCGTTGTGACTCGACCTAAAAACGAAGTTGCGAAACTACAATCATTATCATAATCAAGGAAGGAGATGAAAATGCATTACCTCAAGCACATTATTTCTCACAAGCCCTCGGTTATTACATCATCTGGCCTAATCCTGGCATGTCTTCTTGGTTACCATAGTACTGGCTTTGCCTTAACAATTGGGCCTGATTTCTCTAGCCAATACAGCGTGAGCAATCTAGGTTCTGTACCTGGATTACCAACCAGATACGGCGGGCTGGTATTCAAATCGGGTGATCCAAACACGATTTTGATTGGAGGTGCTGCGAATACCGCCTCTGGTCTGCTGTATGAAATTGGTGTACTCCGGGATGTAGATAACCGCATTACTGGTTTCAGTGGTTCTGCCACAGCTTATGGGCAAGTTGGTGAGTATAATGATGGTGGGGTTGCATATGGGCCGGGTGGTGTACTGTTTACAGCACAATGGAATGTTAATAACTTGGGGCAGACCAGACCGGGGGACACCGATGAAGCCCGAGTGGATAATCTCGGCTCGTTCGGTGTGGGTGGTAGTTCTATTGCCGCACTAAATTTTATACCTGACGGGTTTTCAAGTGCCGGTGATTTAAAGATCGTATCATGGAGTTCAGGAAACTGGTATGACGTCGGGCTTAATCCTGATGGAAACGGTGCCTTTGATATTAGCGGCATAACCCAGGTCGACCTTGATCCTGTCACTGCAGGTATTCAAACTTTAGCAGGTGGGCCAGAAGGCTTTGTTTATATTGATAAGTTGAACGATGGATTTTTGGTGGACAGCATGCTGGTTTCAGAATATAGCGCAGGCTCTGTTGCTGCTTATGAAATCGATGGCAATGGAAATCCAGTCTTATCGACTCGCCGGGATTTTATCACCGACCTAACTGGAGCTGAAGGAGCCACCATAGACCCTTTAACCGGGGATTTTCTTTTCTCTACTTTTGGTGGAGGAAATGAAGTTGTTTTAGTTCAAGGTTTCCTGGCTCCTGTACCTGTACCGCCAGCTTTTTGGCTCTTTGGTTCCGGCCTTCTGGGGCTGGTCAGTATGGCAAGGAGAAAGAAAGCCTAAGCATTCACAAATCAATTAATACACGGCGGCTTCGGTTGCCGTTTTGGAATTAAGCGGGAATTAAGATGAGGAACAGGTGTTTAGCCGGTTACAAAGCGATGCACTGAATGCTGTAATTCACCACTCATCTGTTCCAGACGTCGGTTATAGTTAACCGTTTGTTCTACTGCGACTAAAGTTTGTTGGCCCATGTCATTGATGTGATTAATGTTCTGGTCGATTTCTTCCGCGACGCTGGCCTGTTCTTCGGTGGCGGATGCAATCATGGCGGTCATATCGCGTACGGTTTTAATCTCAGTTACTATTTCATCAAATGATTTACCCGCAGACTGCGCCTGTTGTGACGTATCTTGCGCCGTTGTAACAAAACCGCTCATGGTTTCGACTATGCTGTGTGCGGCTTCCTGAAGTTTTGCAATTGTGGTTTTAATTTCGAGGGTTGATGCGGTAGTACGCTGGGCGAGTTGACGAACTTCATCGGCGACTACGGCGAAGCCTCGGCCCTGTTCGCCTGCGCGGGCGGCTTCGATAGCGGCATTGAGTGCCAGCAAGTTCGTTTGCTCAGCGATAGTTGCAATGACCGTTCTTACAGTATCAATTTTAGCGGATTCATTTTCAAGATTAGATATCATGTTTGCAGTCGATTCGATATCGTTCGCTAACACAGTGATGGTATCAATAGCGGTGCGAAATTCAGCCTCCCCCTTTTGTACTGATTGCTCTGCCGCTGCGGTGGCATCCGCCGCGCGTATGGCGTTATCGGCTACCTCGCGGAAAGAAGCGTTCATTTCACTGACTGCCGTAGT
>CAZIJT010000164.1:0-5305 GCA_964539595.1 uncultured Thiohalophilus sp.
GGCAACGGCTGGTGACGTTATCTAATACATAGTCACGGCCTTTAAGTTCAACGAAGGCTTTAACTTCAGCCTGGTCGACTTTCATTTCATCACGCCAGGTACCGATAACCGCGAAGTCAGCACGCTCAATCGCGTTCTGGCAGTCATTCGGGCAACCGGATACTTTAAACTTGAATTTATAAGGCAGGGCAGGGCGATGCACGTCATCGGTAAATTCATTTACCAGATGGCGGTGAATGCCGTGTTCGTTACAGCAGGACTGTTCACAACGCGCGGCACCAACACAGGACATCGCAGTACGAACACAGGGTCCAGCACCACCCATATCCCAACCGTAGTCATTGATTTCGTCAAAGAAACCCTGAGTGCTCTCAGTATCAACACCAATAAACATAACGTTACCGGTCTGACCGTGGAAGGTCACCAGACCCGAGCCGTATTTTTCCCAGCTATCACATAACTGGTTCAGCATGTCGGTGGTGTAGTGATTACCTGCGGGTGGCTGAATACGAACAGTGTGGAATTCTTTTGACTCAGGGAATGCATCTGCAACTTCTGAGAAACGAGGAATAATACCGCCGCCATAACCAAAAACAGAAACCGTGCCGCCTTTCCAGTAACCCTTACGTGTTTCGTAAGAATGTTCCAGTTGACCCAGCAGACCGCTAACTACGGTATTAATGCGTTCATCTGGATGATCGTCTCTAAGACGTTTGAAACCGGAAATAAAGCTGGGCCAAGGACCTTTTTCCAGCTCGTCCAGCATCGGTGTTTCGTAAATCTTTTTCGCCATGGTGTTCTCCTTAAAAGGGGTAACCTGTTTTAAAGTTATAAAGACAAATCTTCTCTTAAAAATCTCACAATTTGTGGGATTTGGACGTCTGTTCCAGTATGGGCGCAGTCTATTGTGCTAACCCACATTCTGAAATCTCACTGATGGGGTGAATTGGCTAGCCCCGCTTATCCCAAAGGGGATATAGCCAATCAGCGACAGTTTCGAATCCATCCGCTTATATTCTTCCGATTCCCTCGTTTATACAAAATAAGTAACTGTTAATACTCTAGTTTCTAGTTATATAGCAAGCTGGATATTCAGTTTGCCGCCGCTGAGTGGTTTAATCTCAACCGCCAGATGCGACAGCTCAAGTTTGTGGGGATTTCTTCCTTCTCCCCGTACTGCGTGCGCGTATCATACGCAGGAACCGAATAAATGCAAATATTGAAACCAGATCATAAATCAAGTCCACAACCTGAGGTAAATATGCCCTGGATGCCGAAAACAGGATGCTTTAGCCTGGATGATCACGATGCCTATGCGCGTTGGCGGGATCTGAAATTAGCGGGCTACCCGACAAACATGGACGAGTTGCGGGTAGAAATTGAAAATCCCTTAGCCTTGACTACAACTGAAAAAAGGGCGATTTTCGAGCGTAGCCAGAAAAGCAATATGCTGATCTACCAGTTTAAGCATCCAAGCGGCGACCCGGCTGACAAATTACAGGTGAAAAAACTCGGTGAACAACTGGGGTTATTTCGCCTCGACAGTAACCTGTGTGCGGATAATGACAGCATTAGCTCACTCAAGGTTAGCCACGGTGGGCGTCAGCGCAGCTATATACCCTATTCAAATCATCAAATAAGCTGGCATACTGACGGCTACTATAATCTGCTTGATCAGCAGATTTATGCCATGCTGCTGCATTGCGTTAGCCCGGCTGCTGAGGGTGGTAGTAATATGCTACTGGATCCGGAAATAGCCTACATCCACTTGAGAGAGACTAATTCTGACTATATATATGCGCTGATGCATCCTCAGGCCATGACTATTCCGGCCAATGAGGAGCAGGGCACGGTCATCCGTGCCGCACAATCAGGCTCCGTTTTCTCCATTACTGAAACTGGCCAGCTGCATATGCGCTATACCGCGCGCACGCGCAGTATTGAATGGCGTGATGATAAAATGACTCAGGCGGCAAGAGAATGTTTAACGGCATTTTTAAATAGTAAGTCTGAATACATTTTCCAGCACCGGCTCGAGGCCGCAGAGGGCGTGATTTGTAACAATGTGTTGCATAATCGCAGCGCTTTCGACGATCAGGGCGAACCGAGGTTGTTATATCGGGCACGTTACTTTGATCGCCTGCAAGCGCCCTAAATTATTTTAATGAAGCCATATATAGCTTTGTTCAACATTCAACGCAAATACGGATAAAATACATGCTCTGGTTAAGTGAATTACTGATGCAACGCCATGATCTGGACAGTTTTGACGGTCTGGTCAAGGCGATTGAGGAGAAGGCCCAACAGGGTGAACGGTTTTTTAGCATGGATGTAAAACCACCATATTCAGATACGCCCGAAAACTGGGAAGAACGGCTGGAAGCCATTTTTACCAGTGTAAAAACCTGAAAGGTTCGCACTATGAAGCAAAGCTTCTGGACAGAAGAAAAAGATAGCAAGATTAGCGGCATTGTCTCCGATGAGATAATGGATTATGTCTTTGCTATTCGCTGTAAGTGTCTGCCCTATGAGCATATGTTTGCTCTGCATCAGGCCTTACAACAAGCCTTGCCCTGGCTGGAGGACGAACCGCTGACCGCAATTCATCCTATATATGGTGCGGAATCTGGCAATGGCTGGTTGCGTCCAGAAGGTAGTGAGGGCGAGTTAATGTTTATCTCGCGGCGGCAGAAATTGACCCTGCGGATGCCAAAAACCCGGCAGACGGAGATGGAAAATCTGGTTGGCCAAACGCTGGAGGTTGATGGACATGCCCTGACCCTGGGTAAGATGGAAGCTCGTCTGCTGAGTGACTCACCGATTATTTTTGCCCGTTTTGTGGTCAGTGATGAAGGCCTGGATGAAGCCGCCTTTCTTGAACAGATTGCGGTTCGGGCGCAGGCCATGAATATCTATGTACGCAAAATGTTGGCAGGGATGGAGCGGCAAATCGCCACCCCTGAGGGGATATTACACACCCGCAGTTTAATGCTGGCCGATCTGCAACAGGACGAGTCCGTTCGTCTACAGCAGCGTGGATTAGGCAGTCATCGTCATCTCGGTTGTGGACTGTTTTTGCCACAAAAAGGCATCAAGCCCGTCAATCCAGATGGTTAATCTGTAGCTGCGATGCCAGCCGGACAGGGTCTGACTGACGTCGCAGCTACAATGACACAGAACTGATTTTATTTTATCGTTTTAATTATATTAGGAGAAAACTATGGGAATCGAAGTAAATGGCAGCACCGTTGAAACCACTGAAACGGGTTATCTGGTGGATCATAATGCATGGAATGAAGATATCGCAAAAGCCCTGGCTGAGGCCGAAGGTCTGGAATTAACCGAGAAACATATGGATGTTATCAATTATCTGCGTGACGAATACATCAACAATAATGCCAACCAGCCCAATGATCGTAATATGAATAAAGCCATGACCGATAAATGGGGACACAAAGTCTCCTCCAAAGAACTCTATGATTTGTTCCCGGGCAAACCCAGTAAGCAGGCGGGTATGGTTGCAGGCCTGCCTGAAACACGTCGTAAAGGTGGTTACTAGGCCGTAAAAACGCCACATAGACCAAAGTGGATATAGATACGGGCAGTGCTGGCTGGTAAATTCCGCTGCATGGAATAAGAATCCACCCGTTTTTAAATATACCTTTTTATATAGCAGGGGTTATAACATGAGTGAAAAAGCAAAATTAATTTCCAAGATGCTGGAAATGCAGAAAAAATTCATCGCCTATGAGCAGGAAAATGGCGTCACAATGGCTGATATGTATGTTGCCAAAGATGGTCACACCCTGCACAACTACCGTGAAGAATATGCTGAGTTAGCGGCTAAAGTTAATGCTATGGCACACGAAGAAAAAGGTTCCAAGCGTTTCTATTAATTTTAAATAGAAACAGGCACCTACGAAAGGCCGTCATTTTTGACGGCTTTTTTTATGCGGCCAGCGTCAAATTTGATACGCGTCCCGGTTAACAATTAAACAACTATTCTTAAAGGTAAGCAGATGAACCTCAATGTAGTGATCGATGGTGAATCCATGAATTTAAAAATAGCAGAAGCAATGCTGCAGGAGGCTGATGGCTTTTTCCAGAAAATGGATGCTGATATGGATAAGGGCTGGCAGATGAGTTTTACCTGGGTTGACAATCCGAACCCTGTGCAGCGTTGCCAGATTGCCGCAGACAAGCTGTATGGCGCTTATGAAATGGAAAATCAGAAACTGATGACCATGATGGGAGCGTATATTCTTTACAAACTTCCCGGCATTACCGAGATTCATATTTCTATCAACGGTGATATGAATGAAACCGCCGTGGTTATTCCTGCCCTCAGCAACCAAGGCTGAATACAGCCGGTATTTTGTTTGAACAAGCCGTTCTGGCTAGACCATCAACCCCCTTAAATCAAGCTGGGAAGCTAGGGTTTTTCCCTATTTGTGTAAGACATCACCATTACATTTAAAATCTGTGTGCTATGCTCAGTGTAACTATATTTTATAGCGGTAAATTTACTTATACATGAAACAGGTTATCTGCCGATAACTAAATCAGGCCAGAATAGTGAGTGCGCGGCTGTCGCGTGGAATTTTCTGGCTTAGTACGAACCATTTTAAATAAAGCGAAGTAATACATTATGTTGAACTATAAATCTAATGTAAATTCTCACTCTGAGCCAACTATCTCATACCCCAGAACGGCAGGATTTTCCCTGATCGAAGTGATGGTTGCCCTGGCTGTGTTTGCCCTTGTTGCTACGTTGGCCGTCCCCAATATTCGAAATTTTGTGCAAAATAATCAGATGAGCGCCAGCGCCAATAATTTGATGGGCAGTTTGGCACTTGCCCGTAGTGAAGCGATTAAGCGTAATACCCAGGTGAGTGTTTGCGCCAGTAATTCCCAGACTGGTTGCACTGGCGTTGACTGGAACAATGGCTGGATTGTCTTTGTGGATGGCGATGACCCCGGTGTCGTAGACGGCACCGACCAGATTCTCAATGCGGTACAGGGGCTGCCCGGCGGTATGGATTTAGCCTCTACTGATCCCTTTATCCAGTTCAAACCCAATGGTTCTCTGGCGGTTTGTCAGACTTGCTTGCTGGATATTGGAAAACGTAAAATTGCCTCATTGTTTGAAGCCGTGCGTGGATGGACTGCACAGGCAATTTACAAACTACTACCAATCAAGGATGTCTTTGCTGGTGGTGGTGGGCATGAAAATCATCACCGCGCTGGTGATGGTCATGGCCATCCTGATCCAGATTCTTCATCGGATTCATCGGATTCATCGGAT
>CAZIJT010000165.1:0-5277 GCA_964539595.1 uncultured Thiohalophilus sp.
GCCGGTAAAATCGTCTGGATTACTCCCAAGGGCGCACAGGGCAACCGCGCTGCCGGTATCGGCGTACAATTTAGTGAACAGGATGGTGGTACCGCACGTACCAAAATTGAAACATTTCTTGCTGGTGCATTGAAGTCTGATCGCCAAACCCACACCATGTAATTTCATTCCCTGTAGGTACGACTTCCACCCTTCGGGTACTATGAGTCGTACCTGTACGGCGGAAGCCGGATCTACAGACATACTTTATTAACGCAAAGGTTACCCGATGTTCCTCGTTGACTCCCATTGCCACCTTGATCGGCTTGATCTAAAACCCTTTGATAACCAGCTCGAGGGTGCGCTTGACTATGCCCGTGAGCAGGGTGTGGAACACATGCTCTGTGTCTGTATCGATATCGAACATCTTGATGATGTGCTGGAACCCGCGCGTAAGTATGATTTTATTTCCGCCTCGGTTGGAGTGCATCCCAACGAACGTGAAGGTCATGATCCCGATGTCGATGAATTAGTAAAACTTGCAGATAACGAGCAGGTGGTAGCGATTGGTGAAACCGGGCTGGATTATTTTCGCACCGAGAAAAATGACATCGACTGGCAACAGACGCGTTTTCGCAATCACATTCAGGCCGCTAAAATAACCGGCAAGCCACTGATCATTCACATGCGCGAAGCCAGTGACGATACCTTGCGGATTATGGAAGAAGAAAAAGCAGGTGAGGTCGGCGGGGTGATGCATTGTTTTGTTGAAGACAGGGAAACCGCTCGCCGCGCACTGGATCTAGGTTTTTATATTTCCTTCTCCGGCATTGTGACTTTTAACAGCGCCAAAGAATTAAAAGAAGTGGCGCGCGAAGTGCCCGCAGATCGGATGCTGGTGGAAACGGATTCACCTTATCTTGCACCCGTGCCCTATCGTGGCAAGAGCAACCAGCCTGCCTATGTGCGCAACGTCGCAGAATGTATTGCCGAGCTGCGCAACGATTCGCTGCAAAACATCGCCGAGTTGACCACACAGAATTTTTTCAAATTATTTCCATTGGCCACTAAACTTTAGCCAGATAACGAGACTGGATCAGTGAAAACCCAGTTTCTGTTTTTGAACCGTACCCAGCGCCAACCATAACTCTATGCATATTTTTAAACATGTTTTGAAAACAATGAGCACACCTTAGAAAAATGAACATAACTAAGCTGGAACAACTAAAACAAAAGTTTGAATTTCAGAACGGAAATAATGCTATTCAGATCAAGGCCGGGGCAGGGGGTATCCCTGTAATTGAAATTAGCAATCAACAGGCGAGAGCCACGGTTAGTTTGCAAGGCGCACATTTGCTTAGCTGGATTCCTGAAGGGGAGGGTGAGGTTATCTGGTTATCGGAAGATGCTGTTTTTGCAAAAGGAAAATCAGTTCGAGGAGGGATACCCATTTGCTGGCCCTGGTTTGGCGCACATGATACTAATTCTACTTATCCTGCGCACGGGTTTGCGCGAACGGCATTATGGGAAGTAACGAACACACAATCACTGCCATCGGGTGAAACACAGATTAGCTTCAAATTAAAAACGCAAAAACTTGATGAAAATATTCATCAAATGTGGCCGCAGTCAACTACAGTTGAATACATCATAACCGTTGGAAAAACGTTGATACTGGAACTCACTACTTTTAACAATAGCGAACAATCAATAACGATTGGACAGGCGCTGCACACTTACTTTAATGTTGATGATGTTAGTCGTACTACGGTACATGGTCTGGAAGGGAAAAACTATCTGGACAAACCGGACAATTTTAAATCTAAAACACAGATAGGTTCTATTACCATCAACGATGAAGTAGATCGAATTTACCTACAGACAGCAGATGATATTATCATTGATGATACAAAGAGAAAAATAAGGATTAAAAAACAGGGTAGTGACTCAACCATTGTATGGAATCCCTGGAAATCAATTGCAGAAAAAATGGGTGATCTGGGAGAAAAAGGGTATTTAAAAATGCTATGTGTTGAGTCTGCCAATGCGGCAGAAGATACAATAACTATTGCCGCAGGTGGGCATCATAAATTACGAGTTAAGTACAAAGTGGAGTGAATCTCTACGGATGTCATTCCCCACCGCTTGCGGCGAGCCACTGCCGTAGGTGCGGCTTCAGCCGCACATGTTCGCCTGAAGGCGAACCTACAACGGATACCACATAGCTTTCTGCGGGGCAGTTCATCCCGGTGATTTATAACAGGCATCCAGCATGGCTTGCATATGCGCACAGCCTTTTTCTCTGGCTAGCTTTATATTTCTCTCGGGAATGTTCTCGGGATCAGGATAGTTTTCTAATGCACGTTCAAGGCTGACTTCCCGGATAAGATGTAACATTGGCCAGGGTGAGCGATTAGTAAAGTTTGACGCATCGTTTTCGACAACGTCTGCAAATTGGTAGTGAGGATGAAAGTGAGCAAGTTGGTAAGTTCCCTCATATCCCTGATCAATTAACAGGGCATTGGCAATTTCTATAAAATCCAGAAAATTATCGAAGCTGATGAATGCCTGAGAAAAGATCAGCAGGCTGGTTTCAGCATCATTATTTTTATCAAGATACAGGCATTCCGCTATCAGTGCCTGTAAGCACGGTTCCAGTTTTGCTTCGCCAACCACAGGATAATGAATTGTTCCAGATTCAAACGCCTGCCGTGCAAACGGACAAAAGTTAAGATCAATAATTACGGTTTTTACCCAATTTTGAGTTTGTTGGATAATGAGTTTGTCATCGGTTTTTGTTGCGTTCATAATAAAGCTTCTTTAACTAAATTTATACGACCTGACCCGCGCACCATCCTGATGACCAGGCCCATTGAAAATTGTAGCCACCGAGCCAGCCAGTGACATCAACCACTTCGCCTATAAAATAGAGCCCTGTAATTTTACTGGATTCCATAGTTTTGGATGATAACTCATTACAGTCGATGCCGCCTAATGTTACCTCAGCAGTACGGTAGCCTTCTGTACCGTTGGGTTTGATTTGCCAGGATTGCAGTTGCTCGGCGATCTCGTTTATGCGGCTGTGACTCAATGTCTGTAAGGGGCTATCCAGGACTTTTTGCCCTAATAGTGTCACAAGTAATCGTTTAGGCAGGTAAGGGCTAAGCACCGTCTTTAACCGGTTTTTAGTTTGAGTGGTTTTTTTGTTTGTTAAAAGCTCCGCAAGATTGAGTTCAGGCAATAGATTGATTTTGATCGTCTCACCGGGTTTCCAGTAGGATGAGATTTGTAATATAGCCGGGCCGCTTAAACCACGATGCGTAAAGAGTATGTTTTCTCTAAATTGAATATGCGCATTGCTAACGATACTATTAATAGCAATGCCGGATAATTCGGATAATCGATTTTTATCTTCAGGTTGTAGCGTCAACGGAACCAGTGCAGCTGTGGTTGGCCATATATGGTGGCCGAACTGTTCCGCTATTTTAAAGCCTAGTGAGGTTGCCCCCATGCGAGGAATAGACAGGCCGCCGCTGGCAATAACCAACGAAGTAGTTTGATAGTGTCCCTGTGAGCTGTTAATAATAAAACTGCCGCTTTCATTTTGCGTTATTTGTTTGATATCACAATTAAGTTGAATCTTGATGTTTTCTTTTCTAACTTCAGATAACAGCATTTCAAGAATATCTTTTGCGCTATCGTCACAGAATAACTGGCCGTGTTGCCTTTCATGAAATGGTATTTTATAGTCATTCATCATGGCAATAAAATCCCACTGACTGAAGCGGCTTAAGGCGGATTTGCAAAAGTGTGGGTTGTGGGAAAGGTAGTTGTCAGCACTGATATTATAATTAGTAAAATTACAACGCCCGCCGCCGGAGATCAGGATTTTTTTACCGGCTTTGCTGGCGTGATCAAGTACCATAACTTTACGGCCACGCTTACCGGCTTCAATCGCGCACATCAAACCTGATGCACTGGCACCAATTATGAGAACGTCAGTTTGCATGGGATGATTTAGCAAGTTGCTTTTATATCTAATGTAGGGTGGGCATGGTTTTTATGCCCACATGAGGAACTTTAAAATTACTCGGTGGGCACAAAAACCATGCCCACCCTACTATTTTAGCGCAGTTTCCGTATTCGGAATTTTCGGCCTTTAATTTTACCTTCAGTTAAAATTTTCAGAGCCTGTTTGGCCATTGGGCGATCTATGGCAACAAACGTCTGTTTATCAAAAATATCAATTTTGCCGATTTGCTTGCCTGGGATTTTTTCGCCTGCGGTGAGGGCACCTAATAGATCTCCGGCGCGAACTTTATCTTTGCGACCGCCATTGATACAGAGTGTGACCATTGGCGGGCTTAATCTGAAATGTTCGCGTGATTTCAGGGTTGAGACTTTATCAATTCGCACGGGACTATTTTGATAAGTTTCAATTGCGGTTACTTTGGGTGCTTCAGAGGCCATGAACAAACTTAAGGCCAGGCCTTGGTTACCGGCACGACCGGTGCGGCCAATGCGGTGAATGTGTATCTCCGGATCATGCGCCAGCTCAAAATTAATGACTGCGGTTAAATCTTTAATATCCAGCCCGCGTGCGGCGACATCGGTGGCAATTAAAACCGAACTGCTTTTATTGGAAAACTGTACCAGTACCTGATCGCGATCTTTTTGTTCGAGATCACCGTGTAAGGCCAGCGCATGAAAGCCCTGTTGCCATAATTCTTCTGCCAACTCTTTGCATTGATACTTACGGTTACAAAATACTACGCTGGACTCAGGCCGGTAATGCTGTAACAGTTTTACCAGTATATCCGTTCGCGCATCTTTTTCTATTTCATAAAAAATTTGTTTGATCTGCGTATTGTCGTGCAGGGTTTCGACCCGAATTTCCATCGGATCTTTTAAAATGGCCTGACTGATTTTATTAATCGAATCGGGGTAGGTGGCTGAAAATAACAGGTTCTGTCGTTGTTGCGGCATAAAACTTATGATCCGCATAATGTCATCATGAAAGCCCATGTCGAGCATGCGATCCGCCTCATCCAGCACCAGGGTGGTTAAGCTTTCCAGTTTTAACGAACCCTTGTCCAAATGTTTTAAAATGCGCCCCGGTGTGCCAACCACGATATGCGGGCTATGCTCCAGTGAGGTCAGCTGCGGGGCGAGAGGTTTGCCGCCGCACAGAGTCAGAATTTTAGTATTGGGGATGGCGCGCGCCAGCCGCCGGATTTCCTTGCTCACCTGATCGGCCAACTCCCGAGTGGGGCAAAGTACCAGTGCTTGCGTGGTATA
>CAZIJT010000166.1:0-5258 GCA_964539595.1 uncultured Thiohalophilus sp.
GCCGCTGCCTGTCCCGTCGCCGGAATTTTCAGCATGGAAAATTGATCTGCTACCAGCCCATCACGACTAATAAACCGTAACGTCATTATTTTATTGTCGATATCAAGCACAACCGAACCTGCTTCGGCCAGAGACACGGCCATAGCCGGATGATCGAGACTACCCTGATCCTGTTTTGATGACGATCCGATAACCGTGTAGACCGTACCCGAATGCCCATCTCGTCCCGGTTTTTTATAGGCAACGTCACTACCCAGGGTTTTGTCGAGCAACATGCTTGTCTGCAAGCTATCCGCATCAGCATAATGACAACGCAATAAAAAACTACGTTCATACATATGACTGTGACCACTCAATACCAGATCCACCCCAGCCGCTTCGAGGATCGGTAACACATTTTCACGCACCGCAAACATCCGTCCACCACTATCACGCGAGTTATCAGAATTATGCGAACCACGCGAATACGGTGGGTGATGAAAAGCCGTGATGATCCATTTCTGCCGAGTCGCCGCTAAATCCTGTTGCAACCAGATCAGCATCTCACTGCCTGTTGCCATACTGCTGGCCTGGGTATCCAGCATAATAAAATGCACATTGGCATAATCAAACGAATAATAATGCTCAGAGTTCGATGCCAGCCCCCCCGACTCAGCCTGCGTCGGAAAACTAAAAATATCAAAAAAAGCCCAGCGTCGCGCATCATGGTTGCCGTACACCGGCCACAGCGGCGTGTTTTTTAATATCGATGAATAAGGCGTGAAAAAACCTGTCTGAAACTGTTTGTTGCTGCCAGACCGATAGGCATTGTCTCCGGTGGTCAATAACAAATCCAAAGGGGAATAAAGCGTACCCTTGTCCACCTCGATACGCGGATTTTCTTCAAGCCAGCTCATCAAGGCCTCGCGCACCTCAGTCTGCACCACTCCGGCATAACCGGGATCACCGAGTACAGCAAAGCGGACGGGGACAGCCTTTCCTGCCATAGGTGGGGTCACAAACCAGTAGTCCTCACCACCATAAATAACGCGGGCAGATTCTCCTGCAATCTGATTTTCAATTTGATAATAATAACGGGTGGCCGACTCCAGCCCCTGCAAACGAAGTTCGTGTTCCACTGCCAGCGAGGCTTCCGTAACCTGTTGCTCCAGATTTTTCGCTGAGCGACCAAAACGTATCACCCCCTGCCCCGGTGTTGCCGTCTGCCAACGCAGGGTCATCGCGTCCACTGCGGGCATCATCAGATAGGGTGCGCGGTCGCCGGTATAAAAGCTGCCCGAATACACGTCGGCAAACCGGCCAAGCGCATAAATCAGTGCCAGAACAAAAATCCCCAGCACAATGCGTTTTATCCATGTTTTCAATTTGGGCTATCCCATATAACTGCATTAACCATCTCAGCAATTCCTTAACAAACAAGTCATTATAATTTATAGATGCTCTGATTTATCCTGACCGATTACGCAGAATTCCGGTAGAATAACGCAAAATGCCCACCGACAAATAATTAAATCCATGCAAAAACTTCCTCGCCTGCTGCACTTTTTAATCAACTTGCTGTTGATCAACCTGGCACTGTTCTCTCTCTTCCGTCTGGCCTTCTGGATGTATTTCAAAACGCCAGCCGATCCGATCCCGACTGAAATGCTCGCACACAGTTTCTATCTGGGACTCAAATATGATCTGCGTCTCACACTGCTGATTATTCTACCGCTGTTTTTACTTGGGGGGCTGCGGATTTTAAGCCCGTTTGAATCTCGACTGATGCACAAGCTCTGGTTCAGCTATCTAGCGCTGGCTTTTTTCATCGTCCTGCTATTCTATTATATGAATGCTGGTTACTACGCCTACCTGCAACAACCCATGAACGCCACAGTATTGCGCTTTGCCTATAATCTCGGAACCTCGCTACAAATGGTCACGGAAAGCTATCCAGTCATCTGGATCAGCCTGTCCATGCTCAGCCTGCTCGGAGCTTATATCTGGCTAATGCAGCGTCTATTACAACGCGCCGCTGACTATGCCAATCCTTTCTTTCACGGCTGGCGCAAAACCGGTGTCAACAGTCTGAGCACCCTGCTGTTGCTATCAGGCATCTATGGCAGTTTATCCTGGTATCCCCTGCGCTGGAGCGAAGCCTTCAGCAATGCCCACAGCTTTGCCCCGGCAGTGACCCTGAACCCGGTGCTGTATTTTTTCAATACACTGAAAAATAAAGACATCCGTTTTGACGAAAACAAGACACGAGCAAGCTATGCGCTAATCAGCCAATATCTAAACGTTGATAAACCTGATGCACAGAACCTGAACTACCGGCGCGTAATCAGCCAGCCCGGTAGCTTTGCTGAGAAACGTCCCAACATCATCATGGTATTTCTGGAATCGTTTGCCTCCTACAAGACCGGCAGTTTTGGCAACCCGCTGAACCCCACGCCAAATTTCGATGCGCTGGCAAAACAAAGCCTGCAATACCGCCGTTACTATTCACCCCATACCGGCACCGCACGTTCGGTCTTCGCTGCGATTACCGGGATTCCCGACATCGAATTAAATAAAACCTCGTCACGTAACCCACTGGTGGTAGAGCAACACACTATTGTTAATACATTCAAAGATTATCAAAAATTTTACTTCCTCGGCGGCAGTGCCAACTGGGGCAATATTCGCGGCGTGCTGCAACACAATATCAAGAAACTGGAAGTCCATGAAGAGGGCGACTACTCATCACCGCGCATCGATGTCTGGGGCATTTCTGATCTCGATCTATTCAAAGAAGCTAACCAGATACTTGCACAACAGACTCAGCCATTTTTTGCCATCATCCAGACTTCGGGCAATCATCGCCCTTATACCATTCCCGAAGATAGTCACGGTTTCAAACTGCAACATCAGGATAAACAAACGCTGAAAAAAGCCGGCTTCCTTTCTGTAGAAGAATACAATGCTTTCCGCTTTATGGATCACAGTCTGGGCTATTTTATGCAGCAGGCCGCGGATGCCGGTTATCTGGATAACACCCTGTTTGTTTTTTATGGTGATCACGGCATTACCGGATACGGCGGCGAACACAGCCCTGAATTTGAGAACCCGTATATTCTTACTGGCCTGCACACACCGTTATTATTTTATGCACCGTCACTCATCACCCAGCCACAGGTGGATACCAAACCTGCCAGTGAACTGGATCTGCTGCCCACCATTGCCGGTCTTGCCGCTCCCGCTTATACCAACACTACACTGGGACGGGATCTGCGTGATCCGCAATTTGATGAACAACGCTACGCCTTCACCATCACCCATCATGCCATTCCCGAGATCGGACTGGTGGGAGAGAATTACTACTTCCGTATGAATGAAGATGGCAGCAACAAACTACTGGCGGACACTCGCTCAGCCACACCCGAAGAAAACGTACTCGATAGCCAGCCCGAGGTTGCCGCTCAGATGCAGGCGCTCACCCAGGGCATCCATGAAACCGCCAAATATATGCTCTACCATAACCCGCATCTGGCAATACAAAAATAATTTCAGACTGGCGGTGGGCAGTGCCCACCCTACAGGGCCGCGGGTAAACGATAGATATGCAGTCTGAATAGTAGACGCGTAGGGTGGGCACTGCCCACCTTGATGATGCTCATATCTACCGCCTGGTTAGATATTCCCGTTCGGGAAGTCTAAGGGAACAGCAGCGCATCAATAATTAGGCTTCCAGCTTTTTCTTCATTAAGGCATTGACCTGGCCGGGGTTGGCCTTGCCCTGCGTTTGCTTCATCACCTGACCGACGAAGAAACCCATCAGTTTATCTTTGCCGCCTTTTAACTGCTCAAACTGTTTTGGATTGGCGGCGATAATTTCATCTAACACCGATTCAATTGCACCGGTGTCGGTGATCTGTTTCAGCCCTCGGCTTTCGATAATGGCATCGCTGTCACCTTCACCCGCCCACATGGCTTCAAATACTTCTTTGGCTATTTTGCCGGAGATGGTGTTGTCTTTAATTCGATTGATCATGCCCGCCAGCATTTCTGCGCTAACCGGGCTATCGCTGATCTCACGATTTTCTTTATTCAGAAACCCGGCCAGCTCACCCATAATCCAGTTGGCGGAAAGTCGTGGCTCTTTGCTTATTTTCACCACCGATTCAAAATAATCGGCCATCTCACGGCTACCGGTTAACAGGCTCGCATCATCCTCACTGAGCGTGTAATCCGCCATGAAGCGTGTCTTTTTAGCCTCCGGTAATTCAGGCAGGGTTGCGCGCATGCGTTCAAGCATGTCCGCGGTAATTTCAACTGGCAATAAATCTGGATCAGGGAAGTAGCGATAATCCATCGCTTCTTCTTTGGAGCGCATGGGACGGGTTTCATGTTTATCCGGATCATAGAGACGAGTTTCCTGTCGCACCACGCCGCCACTTTCGATCAACTCAATCTGCCGCTCAACTTCAAAGTCAATCGCCCGCTCCACATAACGAAAAGAGTTAATATTTTTTAACTCAGTGCGGGTGCCAAGTTCAGCCTGACCAACCGGGCGCACCGAGACATTAGCATCACAACGAAACGAGCCTTCCTGCATATTGCCATCGCTGATTTGCAGGTAACGCACCAGCGAATGCATTTTTTTCATGTAGGCCACGGCTTCTTTGGCCGAACGCATATCTGGCTCGGAGACAATTTCCAGCAAGGGCGTGCCCGCACGATTGAGATCGATGCCGCTCATGCCCTGAAAATCTTCATGCAGCGACTTGCCCGCATCTTCTTCCAGATGCGCACGGGTCACACCGATCACTTTTGTTTCACCGTCTTCAAGCTCAATCGTCAACGTGCCCACGCCGACGATAGGCAGTTCAAACTGGCTGATCTGATAGCCCTTGGGCAGATCCGGGTAGAAGTAATTTTTGCGTGCAAATACCGAACGCGGCGCAATCTCTGCACCAATCGCCAGCCCAAACTTCAGTGCCATATTCACCGCTTCACAGTTCAACACCGGCAACACGCCCGGCATGCCCAGATCCACAGTACAGGCCTGGGTATTCGGCTCGGCACCGTATGCGGTCGATGCCGCAGAAAATATTTTACTTTTTGTCGCAAGCTGAGTGTGAATCTCCAGCCCAATAACCGTTTCCCAATTCATTTTTCTGGCCTCGTATTTTCAACGCAAAGGCGCGGAGACGCAAAGGGCGCAGAGAAAATTATTTAAAAATCTTTGCGTCTTTGCGTCTTTGCGTTAGATTTATTCTTTCATTCAAATCCCGCAG
>CAZIJT010000167.1:0-5222 GCA_964539595.1 uncultured Thiohalophilus sp.
CCAGTTCAACGGGAACTTGTCCCATGATCAACAAATCATCTTTATTGGATTTCAGGCGCTCAAGTACCCGGGAGCGGTTAGTTACTTTTAGCCTGGGCTCTACGCCGGAATGCTGGTTGACAAAAGCCCCCAGCAAATGCGGCATAAAATATTTGGCGGAAGTGATAACGGCGATGCGCAGCGGGCCTCTGACCACGCCTTCAAGGGCTGTGGCTGATTCCCCCAGTGAGGCCATGTCACCGAGAATATTCTGGGCTGAGGTATACACTTCGTCACCAATGGCCGTTGTGTGCAGGCGGTTACCCACTTTTTCAAGCAGTGGGTAGCCCATTGCTTCGCTCAGTTTTTTGACCTGCATGGAGACGGTGGGCTGTGTCAGGTGCAGTTCCTTGGCGGCCCGGGTATAGCCTTTGAGGCGAACCACAGCCTCAAATATTTGCATTTGGCGCAGAGTAACGTGGCGAATAAGGTTTTTGGCGGCTGAGTAGTTCATAGATAAAACTCTATACGTTGGATAGAAACTATCGATTTTAGTTTATGTGCCGGTTTCTGCATACTGTGTTCACGCGGTAACTGCCGTGACACAACTTATTTGTTGAACCACTGGAGAACATAATGGCTAAAACCTATGACGCGGGTGTAAAAGAATACCGCGAAACCTACTGGATGCCAGACTATACCCCGAAAGACACGGATATTCTGGCTTGTTTCAAAGTAACACCACAAGATGGTGTGCCTCGTGAAGAAGTGGCTGCGGCAGTTGCAGCAGAATCCTCAACCGGTACCTGGACAACCGTATGGACCGATTTGTTGACAGATCTGGACTATTACAAAGGCCGTGCGTACGCCATCGAAGACGTACCAGGTGATGACACCTGTTTTTACACCTTTATTGCGTACCCGATTGATCTGTTTGAAGAAGGTTCTATCGTCAACGTGATGACCTCCCTCGTGGGTAACGTGTTTGGCTTTAAAGCCCTGCGTGCCCTGCGTCTGGAAGATATTCGCTTCCCGATTGCCTACGTGATGACCTGTAATGGTCCGCCACAGGGTATTCAGCTGGAACGTGACATCCTGAACAAATACGGTCGTCCCATGCTGGGTTGTACCATCAAGCCTAAACTGGGTCTGTCTGCCAAAAACTACGGTCGCGCCTGTTATGAAGGTCTGCGTGGCGGTCTTGATTTCACCAAAGATGACGAAAACGTCAACTCACAGCCGTTCATGCGTTGGAGACCCCGTTTTGACTTCGTGATGGAAGCTATCCATAAAGCCGAAGCTGAAACCGGTGAGCGTAAAGGTCACTACCTGAACGTTACAGCAGCAACCTCTGATGAAATGATGAGACGTGCCGAGTATGCGAAAGAAATCGGCGCACCGATCATCATGCATGACTACATCACTGGTGGTTGGTCAGCAAATACACAGCTGGCGCAATGGTGTCAGGACAACGGCATGTTGCTGCACATCCATCGTGCCATGCATGCGGTGCTTGATCGCAACCCGCACCACGGTATTCACTTCCGCGTATTGACCAAAATTCTGCGTCTGTCCGGCGGTGACCATCTGCATTCCGGTACCGTTGTCGGTAAGCTGGAAGGTGATCGTGAAGCCACTTTGGGCTGGATCGACATCATGCGTGATTCATACGTTAAAGAAGATCGCTCACGCGGTATCTTCTTTGATCAGGACTGGGGCGCAATGCCAGGTGTTCTGCCGGTGGCATCCGGTGGTATCCACGTATGGCACATGCCTGCGCTGGTCAACATCTTTGGTGATGATTCTGTGTTGCAGTTTGGTGGCGGTACGCTGGGTCACCCCTGGGGTAATGCAGCCGGTGCAGCAGCCAACCGTGTCGCGGTTGAAGCCTGTGTCGAAGCTCGCAACATGGGTCGCGAACTTGAGAAAGAAGGCAAGGACATCCTTACCGCCGCTGCCAAGCACAGCCCTGAGCTGGCCACCGCGATGGAAACCTGGAAAGAAATCAAATTTGAATTCGATACGGTTGACAAGCTGGACGTTGCACATAAATAAACCATTGTTGTTTAAACAGGGTGCAGTGATTGCACCCTGTTAGTCAGCAACATTTAGTTATATAAATATTTGGAGTAATAATATGCAAGATTATGAATCAAGCCTTGCCGATGCGGCTAGCCGTAAGTTTGAAACTTTTTCATACCTGCCGACTTTCACGCCTGAGCAGACTCGTGCGCAAATTGAGTATATCGTCAGCAAAGGTTGGAACCCGGGTGTAGAGCATACAGAGCCGGAGCATGCATCAGATAACTACTGGTATATGTGGAAATTACCCTTGTTTGGTGAAACCGATGTTGATGTCATCCTCAAGGAAGTTGAGGCTTGCCATGCAGCACATCCGGACAACCATGTTCGTCTACTGGGCTTTGATAACTTTGCTCAGTCTGCGGGTGCATCAATGGTTATTTATCGTGGGAAAACGGTTTAATCATTAATTCAGTGCCCTGGTCACATCCATGTGTGGTCAGGGTACTCAGGTGGAAAAAATATGAGTAAGCCAGACCTGTATGTCGGTATTGATAACGATATCAACGGCGGCATGACCAGCATCGGGAAGATTATCAGGGATGCCTGGGTATTTGAGCTTGTTTCTGAAACCGAAACCTGTGAAGGCTGGAATCTGGCCGGGATTGATGCCCTGTTGCAAAAAGTGAATGCCGAGTGGGACAAATACGGCTGCATGGTCAGCCTGTTACCCGAGCCACTGGCGACACGCCATCGTGAAGTTCATGCACAGGCCCTCCAGAAAGCAAAAGCGGCGGGTTGGTCAGGTGAGCATGAAACCGGGGATGAAGAAGCGTAACTTTCAAAATTTTCGAAGATTCTGAATGGGTGTGATTATGTCTGATTCTACAGTAGATCCAACGCAGTACCTCATTAAAGAAGAACCTTATTACGAAGCTATCGGTCGGGAAATAGAATTCTACGAAGCGGCTTATGGCGTACGCATGCCAATGATGCTGAAAGGCCCGACGGGCTGTGGTAAATCCCGTTTTGTGGAATACATGGCATGGAAACTGAAGCGGCCATTAATTACCGTTGCCTGTAATGAAGACATGACGGCATCGGATCTGGTCGGGCGTTTTCTGCTCGATAAAGATGGTACCAAATGGCAGGACGGTCCATTGACAACGGCTGCTCGTATTGGCGCAATCTGTTATCTGGATGAAGTGGTCGAAGCGCGCCAGGACACCACGGTGGTTATCCATCCGTTAACCGACCATCGTCGCTCTTTGCCGTTGGACAAAAAAGGGGAGCTGATTAAAGCACACCCTGATTTTCAACTGGTTATTTCTTATAACCCTGGCTATCAAAGCCTGATGAAAGATCTCAAACAATCCACTAAGCAGCGTTTTGGCGGGCTGGATTTCGATTACCCCGAAACGGAACTTGAAGTTGCGATTGTGACCAAAGAGTCCGGGGTTGATCAAAAAATCGCGGAAAAACTGGTACAGATTGCACACCGTGCGCGTAACCTCAAAGGACATGGTCTTGATGAAGGTATTTCGACGCGACTGCTGGTATACGCAGGGCAATTGATCAGTAAGGGCGTTGATGTTGAGGCGGCTTGCAGCATCACCATGATAACGCCGTTGACAGATGATCCCGATATGCGTGATACCCTGAATGCCGCAGTACAGACATTTTTGGGTTGATTCTTTGGCTTGATTTAAGATCTTTCAATAGAGAGGTCTTATACCGCTTCTCCTCTTGAGGGGAGAAGGCTGGGATAAGGGGTGATATGCACCGAGGTTGATTTTTTAAGCCCTCACTCCAATTCGGCTTTTGGCCAGAATCCGAAGCCACCGGCGTTAGCCGGTAGCATATTCAAACTGATCGTGACTGATCGTTTTACCTAAATGGTGTGCAGTGATGTCGTCTATCAATCTTGAAGAATATTCCGAACTCTTGGAACAGCTCGTTCCTGAAGTCAAAGATGTGCTGGACAGTGCCTTTCATGATGCCGCGCGTATCATGTCACCGACCGGTCTGCAGGACTACCTGGATGGTGCAAAGGCGCTGGCCAAGCTGGGGCGCGGCCATGATCTGGTGATCACCTACTTGCAGGAAATGCCACTGGTTGCCAAAGAATGTGGCGAGGATATCATTCCCGACTGCATCAGCGCGGCCATGAAAGTCTCTTCGATGACTTCGGGCGAGGTGATCACTCTGCTATTTTCCAGTCTGCCCACCGTTGCTAAACATCTTGGCGATGCGCAACTGGTGCGAGGCTATCTCACGCTGATTCATCAATTGGCCTCCACCGCAGCACGCGGGCTTCGCCCGATGTTGACGCATATTGATGAACTGCTGTCGAAGTTGACCCTGAGTGGTTTGCGTCGCTGGGCAAACTTCGGTGCCCAGGCTTATCGTCGGGATTTTAATAACCTGACCTCCTATTTTGCCCTGGAATCTGCCGACAGCCGCGCCATGCTGGAAAAAGAGCGCCGGGGTGTGCTGTTTGTCAAAATCCAGCGCAAACTGAATTTTTATCTGCGTGCATTATGGGGCAGGGATTTCTTCCTGCGGCCCACGGGGGCGGACTACACCGACTTCCGACCCTATGTCGAAAACCGCATATTGTATGTGCCGGATGCGCTGGACGATATTGCCGGTATTGCCGGTTTGGAACTGTACCGTGCAACCGTCGCGCATATGGCCTCCCACATGATTTACGCCCGGACCTCACTATCTGCCGAGCAACTCAGTCCGGCTCAAATGTTTTTTATTGGCTTGCTGGAAGATGCGCGCGTTGAATACAAGGCCATCAACAGTTTTCCCGGGCTGAAAAAGCTGTGGAAATCGCTGATGCTGGCTGAATATGATGAGCCGGCTGAACATGAAGCAATCCCCGTGCTGGAAAAGCTGGCTCTGCAATTGCTCGATAGCAGCGTCAAGGGTGATGACGAGCAACTGAACACGTTTGCTGAAAAATTCCATGCAGAGATAGAAAGCAATCAGGATGACAATCACTTTGCGTGGTTGATGGGCGTTGAACTGTACAATCTGTTCGCGGGCCGCAAGGCCGTGCCCAGCCTGCGTATTTTGGAGCGCTATCGTATACCCTATCGGGACGACAACCGCATTATCTGGCATTACGAAGATATCGACTGGGACAGCGGTTTTGAGTATCTGGCAGCCAGCCAGCGTCAGGTTCGTCGGCAGGTCAGCCCGCTGATGATGGC
>CAZIJT010000168.1:0-5088 GCA_964539595.1 uncultured Thiohalophilus sp.
AAACTGCTGGCGCAAAGTGGGCTTGCGATTACCGCCGCTGAAAATCTGGATGACGCAGCAGGTAGAATTATTGCCGCCGCCAGCACCGTTCAGGGAGAGAAAAACTAATGGCTGTACTGGTAAATAAAGACACCAAGGTAATTTGTCAGGGCTTCACCGGCAAACAGGGCAGCTTTCATTCCGAACAGGCCATCGCCTACGGCACCCAACTGGTCGGCGGCGTCACCCCCGGCAAAGGTGGCCAGACTCATCTCGAACGACCCGTGTTCAATACCGTGGCCGAAGCCGTGAGCGCAACCCATGCGGATGCAAGCATGATCTATGTGCCCGCCGCCTTTGCCGCCGATGCTATTCTCGAAGCTGCCGATGCCGGTATCAAGGTTATCGCCTGCATCACCGAAGGCATTCCGGTGCAGGACATGCTCAAAGTCAAAGCCGCACTGGCGGACACCGATGTTAATCTCATTGGCCCTAACTGCCCCGGCATTATCACTCCCGGCGAATGCAAAATTGGCATCATGCCCGGCATTATTCACCAGCCCGGCAGCATCGGCATTGTCTCGCGCTCCGGTACGCTGACTTATGAAGCCGTGCATCAAACCACCCTCAGCGGACTGGGACAAAGTACCTGTATCGGCATTGGCGGTGATCCCATTCACGGTCTGGAATTCATCGACTGCCTGCGCCTGTTTGAAGCCGATCCCAAAACCCAGGGCATTATTATGGTTGGCGAGATCGGCGGCAGCGCCGAAGAAGAGGCGGCTGAATTTATTCATAATGAAGTTAGCAAGCCGGTGGTCGCCTATATTGCCGGGGTCACGGCACCGGCTGGTAAACGCATGGGTCACGCCGGAGCGATTATCGCTGGCGGCAAAGGTACCGCCGACAGCAAGTTCGCCGCACTGGAAGCCGCCGGGGTTAGCGTTACCCGCTCACCAACAGAAATGGGCAGCAGCATGCTGGCGTTGCTGGAAAATATATAAGCCCATACGCCTTTCTACCCTACGGGCACTATGAGGCGAACATGTACGGCTGAAGCCGTACCTACAGGTGCTCGCTGCAAGCAGCGAGGAATTAAAACCCTCAGAAATTAAATAATGAACCCTGCAACCAAATCCGATCCTCTATGCCTCGCCGTTGCCCAGCTCAATCTGCTGGTGGGTGATATCGACGGCAATGCCACCGCTATTATCGACGCGGCGATTCAGGCACGCGACAAGCTTGGCGCACAGGCCATCGTCTTTCCTGAACTGGCGCTATGCGGCTATCCGCCGGAAGATCTGCTGCTGCGCCCCGGCATGCACGAACGCATCGAGGCCGCTCTGGCGCGTCTGCAATCTGAAGTTCAAGATATTCATCTTATTGTTGGTTTCCCTGAAAAAACCGCGGTGGGCATTTATAACGCTGCGGCGGTGATTGGTGATGGCAAGATCCTCGCCGTGGCGCGCAAGCACTTTTTACCCAACTACAGCGTGTTTGATGAAAAGCGTTATTTTATCGCCGCCGATGAACACTGTGTAGTTGATATTCAGGGCATCACAGTGGGCATCAGCATCTGTGAAGACATCTGGTATCCCCAGCCTGCCGCACAATTATGCGCAGCGGGTGCGCAGCTAATTATCAATATTAATGCCTCCCCTTTCCATAAGAAAAAAGGCTCGGAGCGTGAAAACATTATTCGCGAACGGGTCAGTGAGAACCGTATTCCTGTTATTTACACCAACCTGGTTGGCGGTCAGGATGAGCTGGTCTTCGATGGCGCGTCTTTTGTGATGGATGCAAACGGCCAGATCACGCAGCGCATGCCCAACTTTGAAGCTGGCCTGTTTCCGGTACGCTTTGATCTCAACGACAAACAACTTATTCCCCAGACCGTTCCAGAAAGCCTGAAAAACAGGCTCGACACGGACGCACTGATCTATCAGGCACTAGTACTGGGTGTACGCGACTTTGTCCGCAAAAACGGTTTCAGTAGCGTGGTCATCGGTCTCTCCGGCGGGATTGATTCCGCACTGACGCTGGCCATTGCCGCCGATGCACTGGGGGCAGAAAATGTCGAAGTGGTGATGATGCCGTCACCCTACACCGCCGAGATGAGCGTCGAAGATGCCGCCGAGCAGGCGCGCATTATGGGCGTCGAACACCACGTATTACCGATTGAAACCACCTTCAATAGTTTTCTCGAACTATTAAAACAAGAGTTTGCTGGCCGCTCGGTGGATACCACCGAAGAAAATATTCAGGCACGCTGTCGTGGCGTGCTGTTGATGGCCATCTCCAATAAAAAAGGCAAAATGCTGCTCACCACCGGTAACAAGAGTGAAATGGCGGTGGGCTATGCCACCCTCTATGGCGATATGGCCGGGGGTTATGATGTGCTTAAAGACGTACCCAAAACCCTGGTTTATCAGCTCAGTAATTATCGCAACCAGATCGACCCGGTGATTCCACAACGGGTTATCGACCGTCCGCCCTCCGCCGAGCTGGCTCCAGATCAAAAAGATAGCGACAGCCTGCCCGACTACGACATTCTCGATGCCATTCTGGAACGCTACGTGGAACAGGACGAGGGGCTGGAAACGATTGTTGCCGCCGGTTTTGCGCGGGACACCGTCGTCCGGGTGCTACAACTGGTGGACAGGAATGAATACAAACGCCGTCAGGCCGCACCGGGGGTTCGCATCAGCCCTCGCGCCTTTGGCCGTGATCGCCGCTACCCCATCACCTCAGGCTATGGGCGGGCGCGTAAAGTTGAAAATTAACGAAAAATAGACAATCATGGCGCAGGTTAACAGTTTCCATAAAAATAGAAGGACGGCCAAATGAAAAAAATCGAGGCAATCATCAAACCTTTCCGGCTGGATGACGTGCGTCAGGCGCTCTCCGGTATCGGCATTACCGGTATGACCGCAAGTGAGGTCAAGGGCTTTGGTCGGCAAAAGGGGCACACCGAACTCTATCGCGGTGCCGAATACGTGATCGACTTTCTACCCAAGGTCAAAGTGGAAATCGTGGTCGCCGCCAACATGGTCGATCAGTGCATCGAAACCATCACTACGGCAGCACGCACCGGCAAGATTGGTGATGGCAAAATTTTCGTCAGTAATGTTGAGCGCATTGTGCGTATTCGCACCGGCGAGGAAGGCGAAGAAGCGATTTAAGTGGCCAGAAAACCCTAACACAGAGTTCACGAAGGAACGCAAAGTGTAGGTTCGCCTTTAGGCAAACATGTACGGCTAAGGCCGTATCTACAGGCTACTCGACCCTGTATTCAGGATAATTCATCTCCAGCACCCGCTTTGAATCTTCTGCCAGTTTCGGTAAATCCAGTTTAGTGTACGAATTCACCATAATCGTCAGCGCTTCAGGCACGGCGGGTGTGCCCTGATAGTGTTTCACCACATACTGGGCACGATTGGCAGCAGCAACGAAGGCATGGCGGCGGACATAGTAGTGCGCCACATGCAGCTCGTATTGCGCCAGTCCTTCACGCAAGCTATGCATCCGGCGAATCCCATCCTTGGTGTAGCGACTGTCAGGATAACGGCTTACCAATTCTGAAAAATAGCGAAAAGCCTCGCGCATGGATTTGGGATCACGCTCGGTTAAATCCTGATTAAACCAACGCGCCATGAACGACTGTTCGCCATCAAAACGCGACAGGCCACGCAAGTAATAAGCATAATCGGCGCTACGGTGATCCGGATGAAGTTTGATGAAACGCTCGGCAGCTAGAATAGCCGACTCATATTCCTGCGACTTATAATAGGTGTAGGCAATTTCCAGCTGCGCCTGTTCGGCATAGGGGCCATACGGGAAACGCGATTCCAGCCGTTCGTAGTACTCGATGGCCGTTTCGTATTCGCCTTCATCCAGATATTCACGCGCATCCCGATAAACGTCGGCGGCCTCCATGCCCTCAGTGGGATCCTCATCCTCTACCGTGGCGCAGGCAGACAAAAACAGCAAAAACATGAAAATGGGAAAAAGACGCAGCATGGTATTCCGAATACAGTAATAAAAGAAAATCAGAGCAGCGAGAGTATACCGTTGATAGCAGGTATAATGAACGTCTGAATCACACCGTCCGAGAAAAATAGCCCCTATGCCCGAGCAGATTTCCCTGAAAGCCACCATTCCCGAGACCTTGCCCAGCAAACGTCTGGATCAAGTGCTGGCTGAGTTGTTTCCTGATTACTCCCGTTCACGCCTGCAAAAATGGCTTAAGGATGGCCAGATCACGCTTAACGGCGAACATGCCCGCGCGCGTGAAAAAGTCTATGGCGGCGAAGAAGTCAGGGTTGAAGCGCAGCTCAAAGAAGAAGGCGACTGGCAAGCCGAGGCCATTCCCCTGAATATTGTCTTCGAGGACGAACATATTCTGCTGATCAATAAACCCGCTGGGCTGGTAGTTCACCCCGCAGCCGGTAACCCGGGTGGCACGATGTTAAATGCCCTGTTGCACCATGCACCCGAGCTGGCACAGATACCTCGCGCGGGCATCGTCCACCGTCTGGACAAAGACACCACCGGCCTGCTGGTAGTTGCCCGCACCCTCCCCGCCCAAAAATATCTGGTGGAACAGTTGCAGGCACGCGCCTTTTTGCGCGAATATCTGGCCGTCGTCAACGGCTCACTGGTCAGCGGCGGCCATGTCGATGCGCCCATTGGTCGCCACCCCATTCAACGCAAACGCATGGCCGTAGTTGAAACCGGCAGCGGCAAAGAAGCCATCACCCACTACCGTATCGAGGAACGTTTCCAGCATCATAATCTGCTTAAGCTACGTCTGGAAACCGGGCGCACCCATCAGATTCGAGTCCACATGGCGCATATTCAACATTCTCTGCTCGGCGATCCGGTTTATGGAGGTCGCCTGAAACTACCACAAAAATGCAGTGACCGACTGGCACAAACATTACGCCAGTTTCGTCGTCAGGCGCTGCATGCCGCCCGCCTCGGACTGGAACACCCCGCTACAGGTGAACAAATGGAATGGGAAGCACCCATGCCAACAGATATGCAGCGCTTACTAAGTGTCTTGCGAGAAGATACGGCGCAAACTTCGTAGGTTGGGTTGAACGAAGG
>CAZIJT010000169.1:0-5075 GCA_964539595.1 uncultured Thiohalophilus sp.
TCGCCTCATGGTGCCCGAAGGGTAGAAGGCGAACCTACCACTCATACCCCATCAGCTTGCTGCGGGGAAGTTTATTCCCTCTGTAGTTTCCCTCGGCTATTTCCCATGCATAATATGTGTGTTTCTAACCGTCCTGCACATTCTGGGATCCCGTTGAAGATCCCTGCATATCACTTGATATCTCGGGCAGTTGATTGTGATACCGGTGTGATCAAGGAATCCGTCTATAATATTTTGATATTTCTACTATCTTGTGTGAAAAAGTGCTATCAAAGCTTTATACAGGAGGGAGCCTTATGCGGTGCAATAATAATATTATTCTGACTCTGTTTATTACCTTGATAGCGTTGTTTTCCAGCAACCTGCTGGCGACAGAAAAAAAGCTGTTAAGAATTGCTGGCTGGGATGTTTATGCAGATTCAAAATATCCTGACAAAGTGATCGGGTTTGAGAGTTTTGAGCAGAAAACCGGTGTCAGCATTTACTTCAAGCCTTTCAGTAATCTCGACGAGATCATTAATGCGGCGGAATCAGATGAAGCCTATGATATTTTCATTATATCCAATGAGGGTATACGGCTTTTGCATGATATGGAACTGGTTGACGCCCTCAATCTGGCTGAGCTGCCAAACTATCAAAACCTGAACCATAATCTTAAACATTCTGAATGGAGTGAGTTTGATAGCCGAGTTTATGCGGTGCCCTGGGCCTGGGGACCCACTGGCCTGATGTATGACCGGGATGTTGTTGCTCGCCCTGATAGCTGGAATATATTATGGAGTCCGCAGTACAAGGGAAAGGTTGCCATGTGGGATGATGTTTCAATGATCTGGACCGCAGCTCTGGCACTTGGCTACAAGAATGTCTATAGCCTGACCAAGGTGCAATTAGCGAAGGTTAAAAATAAACTGTTTGAGTTTAATGATATGTCGGCTATCTATTACAAGGGGGGCGATGATGGACTTAAACTGGCGAGACAGGGAAAGATAGTCGCTTTCAATAGCTGGTATTACCCCTCGGCTAAATTGAAAAAGGCAGGTAAAAATTTCGCCATGACCATACCAAAAGAAGGGGCTGTTGGTATGTTTGATAGTTGCTTGATTAGCAGTCGAAGTAAACAATCAGCTTTAGCACATCAATTTATCAATCACCAGATCAGTCCTGCGACTCAGTTGCAAATGATGCAGGCCACAGGCCTGGCTCCCGCCAATATTGAAACATTGAGCCTGCTTTCAGCTAACGAAATAAAAGCATTGCATCTTGATGATCCTGGTTATTTTGATCGCATGTTGTTATGGGATCAAATGCCCAGGAAAAATCTTTATAAGCAAGTGCTTGAAGCGGTAAGAAATGATTTGAAACAGAAAAGGGATGTCAACTAACCCATGTCTTTGAGAGCCAGATTTATTCTGTCGCTTGGCCTTGGCGGAATACTTTTTCTATTCATTATTACGGTATCGGTGTTTTCGCATATGGAATCAGCGATGGTGGAACAGCTTGAGCAACGTTTCCAGAGTGACGTTCATTCTCGCATTGTCGGTCTTAATACTATTTTTTCAGAACAGACGGAACACTTTCAGTTCGCGGCAAGGTTGCCCATGTTTAGAAGTATGCGATTCCATCAATTAACATTAAATCAGTCCGCATTAAAAAATGACGTTCGACAATTGGAGTTATATTTTCTTGACTTGATTAATCAAAATTCTGAGTTGACTCAAGTGAGATACATAAATAAACAAGGGGCTGAAATTTTTCGTGTTAATAGATCTAGCATAAAGAGAAATTTATCCGATCTGTCTCAGGATAAACGGGTCAATGAAATGCTGAAACTGAAGTTTGGAAGTTTTAAAATTTCAAAGCAACGCATTAACGGTAAAATTCAGAATATTATATGGTGGATACCCGTTTATGCCTCTTCAGAGGTTAAGTATGGCGTTATGAGTTTCAGTTTTAACTATCAGTCCATATTGGATAGAGTGGGGCAAATGGTTACTTCCGAAGCTGAGGAAGTTTGCCTTAGTGATGTTGATGGAACGGTGCTTTTTAGTAGCAATAAGCAAAAAACATGCGCAATGCAGGAAGAGGGGGTATGGCATGTAACTGAGAAAATAAATTTGCCGGGTTTGTCCTGGAAGATTTCTTTATCGGTTGATAAGGATGTTTTCCTGGTTGATGTAAAGGAGATTAAGAAGGTTGTCTTTGCGGTTATTTTTCCGGTGGTGGCGATTATTGCATTCATTCTTGCGCTCATTTTTTCCAATAATATTATCCGGGCAATTAGTCAACTGGTAGATGCCGCTCGGATTATGGGTCGTGGTGAGCAACTTGCGCCAATAAAGCTGAATAGAGGTGATGAGCTTGATGAGCTGGCAAAAGAGATGAATCGCTCGGCAAGAATGATTGAAAATAATCGGAATGAATTGGTTGACGCAAAGAAGCGCGACCTCCAGGCTATTATGGATCACTCTCCGGCTGTTATATATATTAAAGATGCTAATGGTCACTATACGTTTATTAACAAAGAATTCGAAAAACTGTTCCACATTAATCGAAAAGAGATTATAGGCAAAACTGACTATGATATTTTCTCACGGGAATTCGCTGATGTATTTCAACATCATGATAAAATTGTATTGGCAAGCGGGCGCGCGTTAGAAAGAGAGGAAGTGACAGCCCAGGATGATGGCCCGCATACTTACATCTCTATCAAATTTCCCTTGCTGGATAGTGATGACAATATTTATGCAGTGTGTGGTATATCAACCGACATCACCGAACGTAAACAAACCGAAGAAGCCCTGCGGCGTTCACAAAAAATGGATGCCATTGGCCAGTTGTCTGGCGGCATTGCGCATGATTTCAATAATCAGCTGGGAGTGATTGTCGGTTATCTGGATTTTCTGAAAAACTACGCTGCTAATGATGAACAGCCGCGTCAATGGGTGGATACCGCTACCAGCGCAACCCTGCGCTGCATGGATCTAACCCGGCAATTACTGGCTTTTTCACGCAGCCAGAGTAAAGAAAAAGTGGTGGCAGATCTCGGTGTGATTCTGAAAGATTTGGAAAATATGATTGCGCGATCACTCACCCCCGAAGTTGAAGTGCAGTATTGTTTATCCAATGAACTGTGGTTGAGTGAGATTGATCCCGGTGAATTTCAGGATGCAATTCTGAATCTGGTGATTAACGCGCGCGATGCTATGCCCTCGGGCGGCAAGCTTTTGATCGAGGTTAGCAACAAACATCTGGATACGGATTATGCCATGCGTAATCCCGGAGTCGAAGTCGGTGACTATGTGCAGTTGATGCTGAGCGATACCGGTATAGGTATGGACAAGCAAATCCAGGAACGTATTTTTGAACCATTTTATACTACCAAACCGGAAGGCAAGGGCACCGGCCTGGGGCTGGCGATGGTCTATGGTTTTGCTAAACGTTATGGCGGCAATATCAAGGTATATTCGGAACCCGGTGTAGGCACTAGCATACGGATGTATCTGCCACGTTCATCGGCATCTGAATTGGCCGACACGGTTAGTGTTGATGAAACAAAATTACCCGGTGGCAGCGAAACCATTCTGATCGTTGATGATGAAGTCGATCTGTTGCAACTGGCCGATCTATATCTGAGTGATCTGGGTTACCACACCTGTACGGCTGAGAATACTGAACAGGCATTGGCTATTCTGGAGGACGATAAGCCGGTTGATTTGTTATTTAGTGATGTGGTGATGCCGGGTGGAATCAATGGCTACGAATTAGCGCAACAGGCAACCGAATTCAGGCCTGCGCTTAAAGTGTTGCTAACCTCGGGATTTACTTCAAAAAGCATTGCTAATAATGGGCTGGCTCGGTTTTCCGCTCACTTGCTCAGCAAACCCTACCGCAAGTCCGACTTAGCGCAGCGAATCCGTTGTGTGCTGGATGAGACAGGGAACGCTGCGGCGCATCTTTCGGATGCGCACAGCAACGATGTTCTTGCCGGTCGCACTATCCTGGTGGTTGATGATGAAGAGGATGTGCAGGAACTGTATAAGCTTAATCTGGAAAGACTCGGCTGTAAGGTTCTTGCTGCCTGCAATGGCGAGGAGGCTATCACTCTCTACCGGCAATCACGGGAAAGCGGTGAACTCATCGACATCATTATTCTGGATCTCAGCCTTGCCAGTGGCATGGATGGTAAACAGGTTGCCAATAAAATACGCGAGATGGATCCGAAGGCGAAAATGATCGTTGCCAGTGGTTATGTGGAAGGTTCAGAAATGACGCACTACCAGGATTACGGTTTTCAGGCCGCGCTTGAGAAGAACTTCAACCGGGAAAAGCTTAAGCAGGTGCTTGGGGAAGTGTTGGCCTCAGCTTAATAACTTACTGATCAATTCCGTTCGCCCTGAGCTTGTCGAAGGGGGTTAATACACAGCATGACGATTTCACGATGTTTCTCGTTCATAGTTCGACGTGGCTCACCACGAATGGCTGAATTAATCAGCGTTTCCTTAACATATTTCTTAATGCACAATTGAATACCAGAAGAACTTGCGTAATTCTCTGATATTTCAGGTAATTTTATGTCGGCATGATTTACGTACAATAAATGAGGTAATGTTGTTGGCTATATAATAGGGTTCTAAAATATAGTCTTTAAATACAATCGGTTATATTCAAGCTCTGGATCATAAGCTTGGATCTCGCTTTTATTTGGGTAAACGGATTTGCTATTTATGTCGGTAATTTTTACATTCAGCGTTAATAGCAAGCTGATATAATCAACTATGGTTCTAATACCTTGTTTATAAATAGAAAAATATTAATGGTGTAAAAATTGCAATTATTATTCAGTCTATATGTGCCTAAACAGGGCAGTAGGGACGAAATTCGAAGATATGGAGCAAGCTAATGATTAATTTACAAAAAACTATTTACACCGGTATTCTCACTTTCACCATGCTGCTGGGTATGAGTAGTGCGCAAGCGGCCTGGGTTAATTATACCATCACGGGTGATGTGTTCTATGGTGATGAAGATTTCCCCAATGCTTTTGGGCTGACGGCGGGTGATACGATTACTGCTAC
>CAZIJT010000170.1:0-5067 GCA_964539595.1 uncultured Thiohalophilus sp.
CTGGACATTGTAGGTACGGCTTCAGCCGTACCTGTTTACTGAAAGCGACCCTGCTAGACGTACAGGTTAGTTCAATATCTCGTTCCCATGTTCCTGAGCAGGAAGCAGAAATATAAAGTCTTTGCGCCCTTAGCGCCTCCGCGCCTTTGCGTTAATAGCCTTCCCCAACACGCTTCCCCTCTCAAATAAAATTCAGGCACAGAATCTGCATAGTATGAAGCTATGCAAACGCTGTCTTCACACATATCCCCAACCAGTCTGAGTCAGGACGTCTACACCGATCTAAGTGGCCTGTCACGTCTGCGCAAAGAAGCCCAGGACAATCCAGAACAAGCCCTGAAAACAGTGGCACAGCAGTTCGAATCCCTGTTTATGCAGATGGTGCTGAAAAGTATGCGCGATGCCAGCTTCGGAGATCCCATTTTTGACAGCTCACAAAGTGAATTTTACCAGGACATGTTTGACAAGCAGCTTACCCTGAGCCTCTCACAGGGGCGCGGCATGGGTATGGCCGAGGCACTGGAACGGCAAATGCGCGGTCAGTTGCATCCTGGAACTACACCGATTCCAGCTAATGGTGTTGCTGGAATCAACATGCAAAACAGTGTGAATGATGAGCAGAAAAAACTGATCATGCCCGTGCTTAAGGCAGTAACCGTGGTCTCGCAAAAGCAAAATGTGGAAGATAAAAATATCCCTGCCAGTTTTTCTTCCCCGGAAGAGTTTGTCCGGCAACTATTGCCCTTGGCGCAAAAGGCTGCCGATAAACTGGGCGTGAAAGCCGAAGTATTACTGGCTCAGGCGGCACTAGAAACCGGCTGGGGCAAACACGTTAGTCAACATGTGGATGGCAGTAGTAGTCATAACCTGTTTAATATTAAAGCGAGCAATGACTGGGAAGGTGATCGTGTGGCCATTCGCACGCTTGAGTATCGCAATGGTCTGGCGCGCCATGAACGTGCAGCTTTTCGTTCCTACGATAATTATGCGGACAGCTTTAATGATTATGTTGATTTCCTGCAATCACGCCCTCGTTATCAACCGGCATTAAAGCAGGCCAATGATCCTGAAATGTTTATCCGTGAATTACATGGCGCGGGCTATGCGACTGATCCGAATTATGCCGACAAAATTTTAAACATCATGCAACGTCCCACCTTACAGACCGCAATGGAAACAGGGAGGTTGCATGCAGGTTAGGGTGATGTCATCAGAGTTTCAATCAAACGCAACGGCGCAAAGACGCAAAAATATGTCTTTGCGCCTTTGCGCCGTTGCGTTTGATTTTAATATTCATCATAGGGCAGGGTATTCACATGGCCGGTGATATTCTTGGTGTCAGTGTTTCCGGGTTACTAGCCGCGCAGCGTAATCTGTCGACCACCAGTCATAATATTGCCAATGCCAATACTGAGGGCTATTCCCGTCAGCTAGTAGAAGTTGTCGCACGCACGCCGCAGGCGCGAGTCAATGGTGCGGTTGGTACGGGGGTGGAAGTAGCTCGTGTCGGTCGAGTGTATGATCAGTTTGTTGCAGGGGAAGTCCGAGATAATACCTCAAGCAGCACGGCGTTCAATGTTAACCATGATTATACCAGCCAGGTGGACAACCTGTTGTCTGATCCGAATGCGGGGCTTGCGCCTTCCTTGCAGTCTTTTTTTGGTGCAGTAAACGGGGTGGCGGATGATCCTGCTTCAGCTTCTGCGCGACAGGTGCTGGTAAGTGAGGCCAATTCTTTAAGCGAGCGCTTTAACTATCTGGATGATCGTTTTAATACTATTCGCAAAGGCGTTAACCGGGACATCCATAATGTTGTCGGCGCGGCGAGTGAGATTGCCAGTGCTATTGCCGAGATCAATGACACCATAGTTAAAGCCCGTGAGATTGGTGGTGGAACACCCAGTGACTTACTGGATCAACGTGATCGGATGGTGGTCAGTCTGGCGGAGCTGGTTTCCGTGCGCGTGTCTGAACAGGAAGATGGACGCCTGAATGTGTTTATGGGCAATGGTCAGGCACTGGTAATTGGTAGCGTGGCCTCGGAGCTGGAAGCGCGCAATAGCCGTAATGATCCGGATGAAGTGGAAATCGTATTTAAAAGCGGAAATGGTTCAGAGTCTATAGTCACGCGGTTTTTAACGGGTGGCAAAATAGGTGGCCTGCTAGAGTTTCGCAAAGGCATTCTCGATGCCTCACAGAATGAAATGGGTCGCATCGCCATTGGCATTTCTAAAACATTCAATGATCAACATCGTTTGGGCATGGATCTAAACAATGACCTGGGTGAAAACTTTTTCTTTGAAAATGATACACGCACACCTAAAGTGTTGCCAAATATTCGTAATGAAGGCGATACAATTTTAGGTGCAGAGATTACCGACATCAATAAGCTGACGATCAGTGATTATCAACTAATTTACCGTGAAGGCCAGTACAAGTTGATTCGCATGAAAGATGACAAACTGGTTGGAACCTATTCGTCATTACCGGCTGAGGTGGAAAGTGAAGGTTTTCGGATTAATAAACTGGATGGTTCACGTCTTGAAAATGGTGACACCTTTACGATTCGGCCTACTCGACTGGGGGCGCAGAATTTTTCGACTACGTTGTTTGATGTTAGTAAGATAGCCGCCGCATCACCGTTGCGTACCGAGGCCAATATTGGCAACCTGGGTAATGGTAAAATTAGTGCGGCGGCAGTGCATGATACCGAGACGCATGCTTTTGATCGTAACAAAAGCAAGCTTACACCACCGTTTGTGATTCGCTTTACGGATGAATCTCATTTTGAAGTGCTGGATAACACCGGCAATGCGATCCCCATTAAACTTGCCGCAGTGCCGGAAGACGCACATATTCAAAGCGATGCTGAAGGTAATCCGATTACTGTGGCTGGTAAACAGCAGGAAAATCCACCGGGCGTGAGTACGGTACTGGAATATGATCGCAAAAAAGGCACTGATGTATTTCCCTTGCCCGATGGCACTGACTTTGGCTTTCGTGTTCATCTCAGTGGCGAACCTAAAGGCGGGGATACCTTTAGAATTGAATTTAATACCGATGGCGTAGGCGATAATCGCAATGCTGTGTCGTTGGCGAAATTGCAGAACACACCGACGCTAGCAAATAACACTATCGATTACTCGCAGGCCTATGCGCAGCTGGTTTCTCGCGTGGGCAGCAAGACCCATGAACTTGAAATTAATGCTGATGCGCAAAACAAGTTATTGACCCAGGCGAAAGAACGACAGGAATCCATTTCCGGGGTAAACCTTGATGAAGAGGCGGCCAATATGTTGCGCTATCAGAACCTATATCAGGCAAATGCGCAGGTGATTTCGACAGCTAACAAGTTACTTGACACCTTGTTGAATTCCTTCAGGTAACCCCTATGCGCATATCGACTCATCAAAGCCAACAGGTGGCCATCAATGCCATGATGGAGCAGCAGAAGGAACTGAGCAATGTACAGCATCAGGTGGCGACCGGGCAGCGTATTACTCGACCCTCTGATGATCCAGTGGCGGCGGCACGAGTACTTAATTTACGTGATACTTTATCAACCGCCGAACAACATCAGGAAAATATTTCTGCTGCACGCACTCGTCTGACCATGGAAGAAAGTGTGCTGGAAAATGTCACCAGTATTCTTCAACGTATACGTGAGTTAACGGTGCAGGCGAACAATGATTCTCTGACCCCGCAGGATCGCGGTTTCGTGGCAGAAGAAATTGATCAGCTTAATAAAGAACTTTTCAATCTGGCTAATTCAACCGACAGTACCGGGGAGTTTTTGTTTTCCGGTTCAAAAACCAAGTTTCGACCTTTCAATCACAGTGTCAATAGCGGCTTTGAATATCATGGTGATAATGGCCAGCGCTTTTTGTTGATTGGCCCCGAGCGGCAAATTGCCACCGGCGATTCGGGTAGCACGGTGTTCCGTAATATTAAGGATGGTAATGGTGAGTTTACTATCCTTGATAGTGACAGCAACAAGGGCAACGCCATTATTGCACCGGGTAACACGACGGGTGACTTTATTGATGGTCACTATGCCATCGTGTTTGCAAAAACCGTACATCTCGATGGCAGTAAAGAGTTTACTTACAAAGTAACCGATGAAAAAGGTGAGATTGTTATCCCCGAAGGCACGCCCTACGAATCGGGTGATGCGATTATTTTCAAAGGCGTAAATACCTATGTCAAAGGCGAGCCAGAAACGGGTGATTTTTTTACCGTACGCCCGAGTGAAAATCAGGATATGTTTACCACCATTGATCGCCTGGTCAAAATATTGAAAGGTGCGAACGGAAATAGCAATGGTCACTCAGCCTTGCATAACGAAGCTAACCGAGCGCTGGTTGGACTTGATCAGGACATGGGCAATGTTCTTGAAGTGCGTGCTACCTTAGGTGCGCGTCTGAATGCGCTTGATGGTCAGGAAGACATTAACGACTCTTATCAATTGCAGATCGAACAAAGCCTGTCCAAAGTTGAAGATCTGGATTACAGCAAAGCCGTGAGTGAGCTGAATCTGAAGCTCACCGGTCTGGAAGCCTCGCAGAAAGCCTTCACCCGTGTACAGGGTATCTCCCTGTTCAATTATCTCTAGATAAAGATTCAGGCATTGTAGGTTCGATTTTAATCGAGCCTGTGCGAATGAATTCGCAGTCTGTACTTCATATTTTTGAATTATTTTAAATCCTTTTCAAAAATCACATCAAAATCAGACACATAGTCCATTAATAAATTTACCCCACCCCCCTTCAGGAAGTCCAAACCCGGACGCTAGTGTGTCACGGGAGCGGTGAATACATCTTATTTGTAGATGTATATCCGCTAGAGAGTATCTAATCGAAGACAATAGCATTGTTGGAGATTAATTAGAGGAGAGCGTTATGCCTCAAGTCATTAATACAAATATTTTATCGTTGAATTCACAGCGTAACCTGAATAAGTCGCAGGAAGCCTTACAGGTATCCTTGCAGCGTTTGTCATCCGGTTTACGGATTAACAGCGCCAAGGATGATGCTGCGGGTCTGGCTATTTCTGAACGTTTTACTTCGC
>CAZIJT010000171.1:0-5040 GCA_964539595.1 uncultured Thiohalophilus sp.
GTGCGACACCCAGTAGAGCGAGCAGGCCGGAGCCGAATAGCCATACGGCAGCCGGTACAGGTACCACAGCTAAGCCTGAAAAAGTAATATGCTGACCAGGCCATGGGCCATTCTGCATTTCAGTACCCGGTACTCCAGCATGAATAGTGTCGTTGTTCACGCCTGTGCAGACAATGCCATCAGAACAATCAAAGATTTGCAGAATTGAAACATCTACAACTACATCATAGGTAAAGGAAAGACCAACGGCAACCTGGCCTGTACTCAGAGTATAAGCATAGTTCCAGGATCCCTGAGCATTCGTACCCGTCCAGTTAGTAGCAACACCGGTTGTCTCATCCCAGTACGCCTGATGGATAGATGAGCTATTGGGGCCAAAGAAAGGTGTGGCCGCGACCCCACCAAGTGCAGAATTAAACAGATCTACAGTGACTAACCCAGTATTGAAAGAAGGATCTTGAGTGCCGTTGGCATCATAGTATTGCCATGCAGTAATGTTGATTGACAATGCCTGTGCTGATGTGCCCAGTGACAGTAGTACTGCAATCGCTAAAATATTTTTTTTCATGTTTATTCCTTCAAACAGCGTTATAAATTTGAATAATTCTAATTATTTTTAAACTGGCGTGCCACCCTAACTTAAAGCAATGACTGCGCCATATTTTAATATGATATTAGAATCAATGCATTAGATATGTGACACCAGTTTTTATTGGGCGACACAAGGTGAGTGTAAAGTATCCTAACATTAGAAGCTAATAATCTACATATGTGGCTATTCAGAATGAACTGTCGTTCACTTATGAAACTTATTTTTAACGATCATGCAGAAATAAATGTGGCTGAAATAAAGCATTATCACCAAGCAGGGTGACGTCATGCCCGGCCCAGTCTTTTAGATGAAGTATGGAAGTCGAAACATTGGTGCCACCATAGCCGACAAAAGCATGGCACATGGAGGCAATATAGGTGTCGATGATTATTTCAATGCCTATACGTCTTTTGTCGCTGTGCTCCTGATAATGAATGCCAACGGTACTTTCGGTTCGCGTGCAGTCTCGATAGAACAACTTATCGCCGTATTTTTGTTTATATTCATCCAGAATAAGGCTGCTGTCTGTTAATAAAAATATAAAAGCATTGCTCATTCTGGATAGATGCTTCTCAATTTCTCCATGGTATTGCAGATTAATTTCATTCAGTTCTGTGCTTTCGATTATCTTGTCGCTGCCTCGAATATGAACCGCGAGCACCTGCTTACCTTTTATCTGCTCAGACCAGTAGCGGGTAATTTCCTCAATGATATCCGGTTTGAGGTGAATATATTTTTTAATAAGGTAGTGGTATACCTGTTGAGGACTCTTTTTTGATAGCGGATTGCGTGGCTCTATCCAGGGGAGTAGGTCGCTGATATAAGTATGAAAGTCGCCGATAATCACGTTTTCATTTCGGTTTAGAAAATATAAGCTGGCCATTCTTGAATAGTCGCCATCGGATTTATTGATCTCCGGAACATTATAGTTATGTTGATTCCATTTTGGTGGGAAGTAGGATAGCCCCTCGGTGCTTAACTGTTCCGGCGTACAGTCTGATACTGGCTCGAAATAAAGCTCAAAGGCGTTATCACAGGTTCCATCATGGTATAAGCTGTTTTTACCCCAGAGAACGATGGGCGTTCTTCCTGTTATTTCTGCGAGTAATAATTGACCGAGCACATGATCGATATCGGCCCAGAATCCGGAACCCCACGCCTTGATCAATAGAAATTTTTGTTTAGCAGATTTTCTCCGCGTTTTCTTTTTACTTTCTTTTTTTGCAGTGCGTAGATTTTTTTTTGCCAGTCCGTGTGACGGGTCGATACGCAGAGCTTTCTTAAAATACGTTAGCGCATGTCCCGGCATATTTATCGATAAGGAGATCATGCCAAGAAGGTTGTAGGCGTGCGGACGTTCCCTGTTGTTTGCTATAAGATGTCGACACATGGCATCAGCCTGTGCGAGATTGCCTTTTTGATAATGTGTATAGGCTGTTTCCAGAAATTGTCTTGGATCAATAGTTGAGGATGGCATAGGGGTGAGTTACTCAATCAAATCCAGATTTATATTTTATTATATAGAAAGAGCCACTTTGAGAGGCTCAATATGTTGCTCATAATTTTTCCAGCGTGAGATTGAACTACTGTAAATAGGCTGGCGTACCTGATCGATACTGGCTGTAGTTATTACACGTTTGTTTTTATGAAAATCCATCACTGAATCATTCCAGTCGAGTTCACAAAAACTCAGGATTTTTCGTGCAGTGGTCTCGGAATCCCGAATCATATCCTCATAACTTACATCTAGTATCGGAATGTTAGTGACCTGTTTCCAGTGTTGCATGAGTCGTTGGTATTCATTATAAAAGTGGCCAATATTTTCCAGGTTTGTCGCATACCTGTGAGTCCAGAGAAAATTCTGGAAATAAATAGACAGGCCATTATCCATCGGGTCACGCTGGCAGTGAATAATACGTGCTTCAGGAAACAGAAGGTTGATTAAGCCAATTCTGAGAAAATTATGGGGCATTTTATCAGTAACATATCGGGCTTCACTGTTCAGTGCGTTAATGTTCTGTAAATATTGTTTAGCCAATTCGGTCATTCTGTCTTCAGTAAGATGATCTGTCTGTATTATCGGAGAACTTTCCTGAGTGGGCTGCATGTTCTCGGCATTCTTTGCCGCCCCCCTGATATAACTCAGTTCACCTGCGCCATAAACATCCACATGACTTGCCAGAATCTGTTCAGTTAATGTTGTGCCTGAACGAGGCATGCCGAGAATGAAAATTGGGCGACGACTTCCTGTACTGGCACGAGGCAGGCTGGTCATCGCTTCCTTACTATAAGCTTTAATTATCTGGTTGATTAACGCACGTTGCGCCTCAATGTTAAATGAAATGGCAACTGTTTCATTTGCCGCCTGGAACCACTTGAAGGCTTCATCATAACGTTGACGTTTGTCCAGTAAGTGACCTGCTGCATAGCGCAGCGTTTGCTTTTCAGTAATGTTTGTATGAGGCACTGTTGCGGAGACTTCAATCAATTTTAGCGCTTCATCACAGACCTCAAATTTTTGGCAAACACGTGAAAAAACTTCGATGCTCAGTGGAGACATTTGATTGTGTTCGTTCAGTACCTGGAGCAATTTATAAGCACCTTCAATATCTCCCATGCGTTGAAGTATGTCCGCCTTTGCTGCGCTAAGGCTGGGGTTTTTGGGTTCAATCTGTTTGGCTTTGCTAAGTATGCGCAGAGCCTCTTCGAAATCGCCTTGATGTCGATGGGCTGAATACAGACCAATATAGGCATCAATTAAATTTGATTGCAAATTCAGCGCCTCATGGAAATGTCGTTCTGCGTTGGGCATATCGCCTATGTAAGTATAGAGTCTGCCTATTCCCAGGTGGGCATCAGCTAAAGAAGAATCGAGCTGTAGTGCCTTCTGATATTCTGCAAAAGCTTCTTCAGGCAGGCCATCCTCGACATAGGATTTAGCCAGGCTAGCGTGGGCAGGAGCATAGTCTGGTTTGTATTCCAGTGATTTAGAAAAACACTCGATGGCTTTTTTGTTTTGACCCACTGCGGCTAATGCACGTCCATAGCTTTCGAGTATTACTGGATCATCTGGCTTGATTGTTAGTGACTTACGATAGTTTTCCAGCGCCGTATTATGTTCCCCTAGCATTATTTGTGCATTAGCCAGATTGCAGAGGGCACCGAAATGTTCGGGGTTCATTTTCAGAGCCTTCATAGAGGTGTGTTTGACCTGTTTCATTTCACCGAGCTTGCCATGTGCCAGACCTATCAGATACCAGATGTCGGCATCATCACCCCAGGACTTTCGTACCTTATCGAACAGGCGAATAGCTTCTTTGGGTTTTCCCTCTTCATGCAGTTTCATGGCACGTTGGAAGCGTTTCTTGTCTTTTTCATTGGGTGCGGGTCTGCTTGTCATAATTGTTTCCAGTTACGGGTTGTTATTAGGTGCCTGTTAATAGCCACGTTCGAGCCCATCTTTAAGCTCATCTAGATAGCGTTCATAGTGTCGCCAGCGCTGTAGCGAATGCGTGTACAGGGGTTGTCGGACTTGATCATAGCTGGCGGTATTCATGTTTCGCTCAAGTTTATGGAATTGCTGGCAGTTATTATCCCATTCCAGCTCACAGAATTCGAGCATCCGGCGAATAGTTGGTTCAGGATCAGTGACCAGATCTTCATAATGGAGATCAAACACAGGGAGGGAAAGCGTTTGTCGCCAATGTTTCATTAGCCGCTGGTATTGCTGGTAATGGGCACCTAATTTGAATAGATCCTGGGCATAGGCATGTGAAGCCTGAAAATTTTGAAAATAGATCGAAAGGCAGGTATCCATTGGGTCTCGACGGCAATGAATGACATGCGCCTGTGGAAATAGTAACTGGATTAGTCCGAGTAGATAAAAATTATGCGGCATCTTGTCTGTGACGTGTGCGGCTTTGCTGGAGACCGCCTGTAGCTTGTCAAGGTAACGCTGTGCCAGGCGTTCCAGATCGTCCAGTTTGATGTCTTTGATACATTGGGGCCACGGATTTTTTGAGGAAAGTTCGGCTGGCAGAGTTTTCATTAGATCAGACAGATCGGTTAATTCACCTGCACCTTCGATTTGTGAGTGGGCTGCAAGAATTTGCTCAGTAAGGCTGGTGCCTGAGCGCGGCATGCCAACTATAAAGACAGGTCGGCGGCTATTGAGTTGTGTGTGTGGCAAACACATGAATGCGCCAGCATTAAAGGTATCAATAATATCGTCAATGGCCAGTTTATGCCCCAGTGGATCATAGGCTACGTCTGAAACGGCTTGTTCGTTGCCACGTTTCAAATGAGCAAAGGCTTTATCGTAGTTGCCAAGCTGATCCTGTGTACGGGCGATTGCCATGTGCAGAAGCTGTTGAGATTTTTCTGGAATAGCGGTACTTCCCTGTATCAAGCTCTCAGCATAATCAACGGCCTCTTCACAGCGTCCGAGA
>CAZIJT010000172.1:0-5034 GCA_964539595.1 uncultured Thiohalophilus sp.
CTAACAATAGCAGATATCGTGATAGTGAAGCAGAGTAAAACTGCTTAAATCCTGAGCATAAACGGCTAAGCGAATTCTAGCTGGTGTTTAAATAAAATATTTTGCACGCTATGTCCTTGACAGTAATGCTTGTGGCCACTAGTTTCAGTTAAAAAATAAGAACATATTTCTGTATTATTATAAAAAGGGAGAGTGGAATGAAGGTATACAGTGAGAGTTTCAATAAACGTTCACGTCTGAATCGAACACCTGAAATTGCAGAACAAACAAGCGGGTTATTACATCCGCTGAATCCCGCGCATTTGACGGAACGACTGACAAACAGTCTGATGATCCAGAATGATTTTTTCCCCTGTTTTGACTGGACTTTTCCTCCGCCCCTGCTAAACAAATCTGAAGCCCCCGCATTGGCAGACAAATTATTTCAACATCCTTCGGTTATTCCAAATGCATTTAGCCTCTATTTGCACAGCCCTTTTTGCAAGAGTCTGTGTAGCTTTTGTTACTACACAATTATACCGGGTCGAGGTATCGAGAAGGCCGAGCGTTATGTGGATTACCTGCTGCGAGAGATGCAGATGTATGCTGAGGTCATGGCGGATAAAAAGTGTGAGTCGGTATATTTTGGTGGCGGCACCCCCACCTATCTGGATGATCACCTGCTGAAAAAATTGTTTGAAGCTATTCACCGGTATTTCAATCTTGATGACGACGCGGAAATTAGTATTGAGTCCTCCCCTGGTACCTTACCGCGAAAGAAAATTGAATTATTAAAGTCGCTAGGCGTTAATCGCTTGAGTTATGGAATTCAGACGCTGGATGAAAAATTACTGGCCGATATGAACCGCCATTACTCAGTTGATGAATCAATGCGAGAATTAGATATGGCGTTGGAATTGATTGGTAATGTTAACGTAGATACGATGTACGGTTTTGAAAATGAATCCGACAATGCGCTGCTTGATACCTTGCAGAAATTTTATGACATCGGTATTCCTAGTCTGTCGATCTATTCACTGGACAAACAACGTGACAATAAAGGCAAGGCGATAGGTTTGCCACCAAAAGATGAGCTGTATGAAAGTAAGATCCAGATCTTTGCTGAAGCGGATGGTTTCCTGTTTCGTAAAGGCTATAGGCAGATTTTACAAAACGTGTATGCGATCCCCGATAAATCCACCTATCGACATCAGGTTCGTCGTTGGGACAATCTTACCCTGTTATCACTCGGCGTTGCTGCGCAGGGCTATGCACCGCGCACACCTTATCAGAACTACCCGGCATTAAAATCTTATTACAATGCTATTGATGAAGGCCGCCTGCCGATTGTTACGGTTGATCATCTTTCTGCTGAGATGGAATTGATTCGTGAAGTTTCCAGCCAGTTGCGTTTTACCCAGATTGATCTGGCTTCGATTAAACGTAAATATGGCGTGGATCTGGAACGGGTGTTTGCCGATTTAATCCAGTCACTGCTCGAACTGGGCTATTTAAAGCGTGAGCTAAATACGCTACGCATGACCCGTGAGGCCGCTTATTATAATAATATTATTCCCATGCTATTTGCGCCCGATTCCTTCACCCAGCAGTTATTGGGATTGCCGGAAGAATATCTGGAAACTTTTCCCGTCCCCTCGGTCATGGTGCAGGTAGGTTGCACCCAGAGTGCGCCGATTGAAGTCAGACTCCGCGAGTGAAAATTTCAACGCAAAGACGCAGAGTACGCAAAGAAAAAAAGTTTGTGATCAGCATGTTGGATTTTCGTATGACATTGCAGAACGGTATCCGCAACGTAGGTTTCTTTGCGTACTCTGCGCCTTCGCGTCTTTGCGTTGAAAATTAAAAATCAGAAAAAAGGGAAATTGGTCGGCGTGAGAGGATTCGAACCTCCGACCCCTTCGTCCCGAACGAAGTGCGCTACCAGGCTGCGCTACACGCCGTTTCCTTAAAGGTGAGTTTAATAGCTGCGCGTGACTGAAAATTCGGCAAGGAAACTGAGCGCAGCTTTATATTCAGATGCCGGGATGATGCTCAGTGCTTCGATGGCCTTATCAGCCTCAGTTTGCGCACATTTGGCAGTGTAGTCGATGGCTCCAGTGGATTCAATGGCGGCGCAGACCTCGTCGATACGCTCCAGCCCGCCTTCCTCAATGGCTTTGCGGATTTCTGCTGTCTGCGCTTCATTGCCCTGATGCATGGCATAAATAAGGGGCATGGTGGGCTTGCCTTCGGCCAGATCGTCGCCGATGTTTTTGCCGGTGTCTTCGCTGGAGGCGCTGTAATCGAGCACGTCGTCGATTAACTGGAAGGCGCAACCTAGATGCATGCCATAGGCTTTCATGGCCTGTTCCTCTTCCCTGCTGCGCTCGCCGATCACGGCACCGAGCTGGGCGGCGGACTCGAACAATTTGGCAGTTTTGTTGTGAATGACTTCCAAATAGCGGGCTTCGGTGGTATCGGCATCGTGTACGTTGAGCAGTTGCAGGACTTCGCCTTCGGCGATGGTGTTGGTGGCGTGGGCGAGAATATCCATTACCGGCATGCTGCCGACCTCGACCATCATTTCAAAGGCGCGGGAATAAAGAAAATCGCCGACCAGCACACTGGCTTCATTACCGAACAGGTGGTTGGCGGTTTCCTTGCCACGGCGCAGATCCGAGCTGTCCACGACATCGTCATGGAGCAGGGTGGCGGTGTGGATAAATTCGATAACCGTTGCTAACTCAATGTGTTGCGAGCCTTCATAGGCGAGGGCACGCGCTGCTAGCAGGTGGATGATAGGGCGCAGACGCTTGCCGCCGCTATTGACGATATAGGTACCGATCTGGTTAATCAGTACTACCTCGGATTGTAAACGCGTCTGGATGCAGCGATTTACACCCTCCATGTCCGGGGCAATCAGGGCGTAAATATCTTCAATAGCCATAAGTACTTAAGCAAATCTTCATATTGGTGTGCATGCTAGGGTGCGGCTGGGGGACTGTCAAGCTGAGAGGCGGGGTCGGCCTCTTCTGGAGCGTAAAAGGGGGCGGAGTCATTTAATTTATCAATTTGTGTAAATAATTAAGGGGTTTGGGGTAAAAATTAAATGACTCCGACCCCTTTTACATTGACCGGATGCGGCTGAAACGCTAGAATTGCGCCCCTTTACGCATTCCCTCTTTCCTGCATGGCAGGGAAGGTTCAAGTTTTTGGAGAAAATCACATGTACGCGGTAATTAAAACCGGTGGCAAACAGTATAAGGTCGAACAGGGTCAGAAAATTCGGGTTGAGAAAATCAACGCTGAATCCGGTGCCAGCATCGATCTGGACGAAGTGCTGATGGTTGCCGATGGCGAAGACATCAAATTTGGCGCGCCTTTTCTGGACGGTGGTAAAGTGACAGCAACCATTACCGAACATGGCCGTGGCAAAAAAATCCGCATTATCAAGTTCCGTCGTCGTAAGCATCACAAAAAGACGCAGGGTCACAGACAGGCCTACACCGAACTTGAAATTACTGGCATCAACGCCGGTTAAGCACCGAATTAAGAGGCAATACAATGGCACATAAAAAAGCAGGCGGTAGTACACGTAACGGACGCGATTCCAACGCCAAACGTCTGGGCGTCAAACGCTACGGTGGCGAAAATGTACTGGCAGGCAATATCCTGGTTCGCCAGCGCGGCACCAAGGTTCATCCCGGTGTGAATGTCGGTATTGGCGGTGACGATACCCTGTTCGCCAAAGTCACGGGCACCGTGCTTTTTGAAATTAAAGGCCCGAAAAGACGCAAACAGGTGAGTATTATCCCGGCAGCCTAAGCACTGGCCAGATAAGCTCATCGAAACCCCGTCGCGTACGGGGTTTTTTATTTTGGCGGATGGCCTGTAGGTGCGGCTTAAGCCGCACATGTTCGCCTGAAGGCGAACCTACGCTGATTAATTATGAAATTTGTAGACGAAGCAAACATCAAGGTTGAAGCTGGCAAAGGCGGTAATGGCATTGTCAGCTTTCGCAAGGAGAAGTACATCGAGTTCGGAGGCCCCGACGGCGGTGATGGTGGCAATGCGGGTAGCATCTACCTGGTTGGGGACGTCAATCTTAATACGCTGGTGGACTTTCGTTTTACCCGCCGCTACAAGGCGGAGAATGGTCAGGCCGGGGGAGGCCGTAACTGCACCGGCAAGAGCGGCGAAGATCTTTATATTAAAGTCCCGCTGGGCACTCAGGTTTATGACATCGATACCGAAGAATTGATCGGCGATGTGTTGATCAAAGATCAGCAACTGCTGGTGGCGCAGGGCGGTATGCACGGGATTGGCAATGTTCGCTTCAAAAGCAGTACCAATCGTGCGCCCCGTCAGTGTACCAAGGGTACGCCGGGCGATGTTCGCGGACTGCGACTGGAATTGAAAGTGCTGGCCGACGTCGGCTTACTGGGTATGCCAAACGCTGGCAAATCGACCTTTATTCGCGCGGTTTCTGCGGCCAAACCCAAGGTTGCCAATTATCCCTTTACCACCCTGCATCCAAATCTTGGCGTAGTTAGCATTGAAGCACATCGCAGTTTTGTGATTGCCGATATTCCCGGCCTGATTGAAGGTGCGGCGGATGGCGCAGGGCTGGGCATTCAGTTTCTCAAACACCTGCAACGTACTCGTCTGTTGCTGCATCTGGTGGATGCCGCACCGTTGCATGAATCCATTGATCCGGTTGTCGAGGTGCAGGCGTTGGAAAAAGAAATGGCAAAGTTTGATGCCGATCTACTGGAGTATGATCGCTGGCTGGTGCTGAATAAACTGGATCTACTGCCGGAAGATGAGCGTGATGCGCGTTGTGAAGAAATCGTACAGCGGCTGAACTGGCAAGGCCCGGTGTTCCATCTTTCTGCGTTGACTAAACAGGGCACACAGGAACTGTGTTATCGGATAATGGAATATATTGAAGAGAAACAGGTAGCTAGTGACGAGTAGCTGGGAAAACCGGATTATACTTTGTAGCCACTAGCCACTAGCCACTAGCCACTAGCCACTAGCCACTAGCCACTAGCC
>CAZIJT010000173.1:0-5022 GCA_964539595.1 uncultured Thiohalophilus sp.
GCGCGCCGCGCCAGGTGTAAATGGATTGATCATCATCACCGACCACGGTTAGATTGCCGCGCACGCCGGTTAACATTTTCACCAATTCGTACTGTGCGGCATTGGTATCCTGATATTCATCCACCAGTAAATAGCGGATCCGATTTTGCCAGCGTTCCAGTACCTCGGGATGTTCGCGAAACAGCAGCGCCGGTAACATGATTAGATCATCAAAATCTACTGCATTGTAAGTTTTAAGGTGGTGATTGTACTGTTCGTATAACATGGCGGCAGTGCTAAGCAGAGCATCGCCATTCGCCTGGTTCAATGCTTGTGCCGGTTCAATAAAGGCACTTTTCCAGCTTGAGATTTGGTAAAGATTTTTTTCCGCCATATTGCCGTGATCGCCGAAGGCTTTTTTCATGAGTTCCTTCAGTAGCGATACGCTGTCTGTGTTGTCATAAATAGAAAATCCTGACTTGTATCCCAGCACTTCGAGTTCACGGCGAATGATATCCAGACCGAGTGTATGAAAAGTGGAGACGCGTAGTCCCTTGCTCTGCTTTTTATCCAGTAGTTTTGCTACTCGACTTTTCATCTCACGGGCAGCCTTGTTGGTAAAGGTGACGGCGGCGATGTTACGGGGATCGATGCCGCAGTCCTGAATCAGGTAGGCAATTTTCTGAGTAATCACCCGCGTCTTGCCGCTACCCGCGCCAGCGAGGACAAGAGAGGGACCATCAATATGTTTAACCGCGGCTAACTGGCGGGGATTAAGCTTGGTATGCATGCGTTCGGGGATTTAACTCGAAAACGTCATTGTAGGGGCTACCCCGGTAAAGGTCGAGATTGACATTTACCAGAAAGGCTATTTGCATTGCCGTGAGTCACGGCTGAACAGGGCAAAAAAAAGGCGCACCAGATTGATGCGCCCGGTTAGTTAATGATGGATCATTATATGTGGTGACTAAAGTGCAGGTGCGGTGTATCGGCCATCAGGTCGGAAAAATCTTCGCCGCTAAGGTGAACCAGCTCGGTGTGATTGCCAGCTTCAAAATAAATCTCGTCACATGTATTCAGACTGTCATCAATAACCGCGTCATAGCCAAAGGCTTTGACCATCGGTGGAATCGCGCCGGTACTACAGTCTTCAAACATGTCCTTGATTTCATTTTCAGTGGCGAGCTGTAAGTCACGTCCTAGTTCTTCGCTCAGGGTATCGATTTCTACTGTGTGGGTAGCGGGTAGTACCGCCATTAGATAGCCCGCTTCATCTTCCAGCACCACACATTTAGCCAGTTGTTCACCGGGAATATGTGCGGCCTGCGCCGTATGCATGCTGCCGCTTATCCAGGCATGGTGTACCAACTCATAATCCACGCCTTCCCACTCCAGGTATTCCAGTAATGAGATTGACATTGCCATAGTTGTGTCCTCCGTATGCGCCTCGATTTTTTGTCCGAGACACCTTAAATATAGACGAACCTGCGATCACTGCAGAATATTATTTAGTGGAATAACCTGATAAATAGCGGATTTCTCTATTCAGAAATTCCCCCAGTCGCCGATGTATTTGAAACACAATATAATATGTATGGAGTCAAATATGGGTAATAAAATCAGGATCGCATTATTAGGCTTAGGCAGTGTCGGCGAGAACTTTGCAGAACATTTTCTGGAACAAATCCAGGAAGGTCATCGGCCAATTGAGATTGTTGCGGTAGCGCACCCTCATACAGATTCTCCGGTTGCGCTGGGCTTCGCCCAGAACGGTGTGCCGGTCTATGAGGATGCCACTGAAGTGCTTAATCTGGGTGAAAATGTGGATATAATTTTCGATCTGACGGGGAATGTCGAGGTACGTCAGCGTTTGCGCAAAGGCTTGATGGACAGCGGCAACCGACATACGGTGATCGCCCCCGAAGTTTTTGCCAATTTACTCTGGATGTTCTTTGGCGAAGATGTGTTGCTTGAAGGGCGTGCCGGGGGCTATTGAATTGTTTTGCCGATAACTAATGGCCTCAGCAAGATGGCCAGGCTGGATATGCTCCTCAGCAGCCAGATCAGCGATAGTGCGTGCCACCTTCAGGATCCGGTGGTAGGCGCGGGCGGAGAGTCCGAGTTGCTGGCTGGCCTGTTCAAGCAGGATTTCGCCTGCTGCATCCAATTGGCAATGTAACTCGATTGCCTTACTACCCAGCTGGCTATTAGGAACCGCGCAACGTCTAAGTTGACGCTCATGTGCCTGCTGCACCCGCATGCGAACTGTTGCACTACTTTCTTCCTGTGTTTTTTTCTTCAATACCGCAAGTGGTACGGTGGGGACATCGATGTGCATGTCGATGCGATCCAGCAGCGGGCCGGATATTTTACTTCGATAACGTTCAATCTGATCGGGGCTGCAATGGCAACGACTCTTAGCCTGATCCGCATAGCCACAGGGACAGGGATTCATGGCGGTGATTAGCTGGAAGCGAGCGGGGAAGTCCGCCTGATGAGCGGCGCGAGAAATGGTGATGTGACCGGATTCCAGTGGTTCGCGTAATACTTCCAGTACCCGGCGATCAAATTCCGGTAGTTCATCCAGAAACAGCACACCGTTATGTGCCAGTGAAATTTCCCCTGGCCGGGGCTGACTACCCCCACCGACCAGAGCCACGGCAGATGCGGTGTGGTGTGGATTGCGAAAAGGACGTTGTCGCCAGCGACTGACAGAAAATCCCTGTGGGCTGATAGAATAGACGGTGGCACTTTCAATCGCTTCATCCTCACTCATGCGCGGCATAATCCCCGGCAGGCGACTGGCAAGCATGGTTTTGCCGGTGCCGGGGGGGCCGCTCATTAGCAGGCTGTGGCCACCGGCGGCAGCGATTTCCAGCGCACGCCGGGCATGGGGCTGGGCTTTGACATCAGCCAGGTCGGGATAGTGAGCAAGCTCTATTTCTGGCACTGGTGGCTGAAAAGACAGACTTTGCTGACCGCTAAGGTGGGCGCAGACATCAAGCAGATGGTTGGCCGGGATGATGTCCAGATCCGGAATTAGTGCAGCTTCAGCGGCGTTAGCCGTGGGTAAGATCAGTTTGCGCCGCATCTTGCGGGTGTGCAGTGCGGCAGGCAGCATGCCGCGTACCGGGCGCAGTTCGCCGGACAGTGCCAGTTCGCCAAAAAATTCATAATCGGCTAGCGTCTGCTGAGGAATCTGCCCGGAGGCAGCGAGGATACCGAGCGCGATGGCTAAATCAAAGCGCCCACTGCCCTTGGGCAAATCAGCCGGGGCAAGGTTGATAGTGATGCGCCGAGCGGGGAATTCAAATTGACTATTGAGCAGGGCGGCGCGCACCCGATCCTTGCTTTCCTTGACCTCGGTATCCGGTAGGCCAACAATCGATAATGCGGGCAGGCCGTTGGCCAGGTGGGTTTCGACGTGAACTAAGGGGGCTTCGATGCCGCATTGGGCGCGGCTGAAAACAACAGCGAGTGACATGATTTTCTTCCTTGAAAAACAATAAACATCAGCGTAGCGGGAAAAGATATACGGTACAAGCAAATATCGATCTGTAGGTACGGCTTCAGCCGTACATGTGCGCCTGAAGGCGCACCTACAGCATCAGGTGCCCTTTTGTTCCATTTCTGCGACCAGCTTTTCCAGTGCTTCCAGCCGAGCACGGGTTCGTGCCAGCACATCTCGCTGTATATCAAACTCTTCACGAGTGACCAGATCCATTTTGCGTAGCGTGCTTTTAACCACGGCACGCAGATTATGTTCGGCATCGCGGCCAAGGGTACTGAGGCTGGCAGGCAGCCCCGCCATGATGCGATCAATCATGCTGTCGAGATTATTGTTTTTAATCATTATTGATACCTTTGCTTTTATGCGGTAGAAATTTCAGTCAGAATGCGAGACAGTTATTATAGAGCGAGTTGCTTTTTGATAACATAGCGTAAATTTTTTTCATGATTTAGAGAGCGTGCCCTACTATGTTGTTCCGTAAAATTCTGCCTGTCATTTTGTTTTCCAGTGGTTTGCTGGCCAGCCCCGCCAGTGCTGCGCCGGAGGATCACCAATACACCGCTAATTTTGGGGTAAGTTCAAATTACCTGTTTCGTGGCGTGAGTCGCTCGAACAATGCGGCTGCGGCTTCCGGCGGAGTGGACTATAGCCACAAAAAAGGTGGCTATGCCGGGGTCTGGAGTTCTAGCATGGAGGGCGGCGATTATGAGATGGATTTTTATGGTGGCTACAACGGCAAGTTAAAAGAATTCAAATACGATGCAGGGCTGATTTTTTATAATTATCCCGGTGGTACGAATTATCAGGATACCATTGAAGCCTATTTAAACATGGATTTCAGTGTGTTGACTGTGCAGGCAGCACTCACCCTCGATAAGCAGGGCACCAGTCAATCTACTGATCTTTATCTGAGTGCAGCCACTGAGCTGGAGCTGAAAAAGGATCTAGCGCTAACCCTGTTGCTGGGCACCTGGCAATTTGATGATTCGGTCTACGAAGATTATTTTCATGCTAAAGCGGCGATTACCAAAGGGGAATTTAGCTTTGCACTGGAGAAAAATAATAAATCTCGACCGGATAGTGCCGATGATTTCCGTTTCGTCGCCTCATGGTCACGAGCGTTTGATCTTTAAATCTTTGTAGATCCGACCTGTAGGTGCGACTTCAGTCGTACCACAAACCCGTACGATTGAAATCGTACCTACACGCCTCGCCGAAAGCCTGTCTTAATGACAGGCTTTTTTTATGGGTAAATTGCACAGATTTGGTGCGATTTGTCTGCGTGTGGTGCGTGATGGTGCGCCTTAAAGGTGCGTTTTTAACGGGCATGTTTGTAAGAGATTGAAATACATATACATAATTTACTGGCATGGTGCATGCAATAGAGGCATTCAGATATAGAAAGTAAGTTTCATGTTGACTGTATTTTTAATTTCAGGGGATAAATAAATGATGAAGAAAACAACTTTTCTGGCCGCCTCGGTGCTGGCCGCGATGACATTTACCAGTAGTATTGCGCTGGCCGAGTCACC
>CAZIJT010000174.1:0-5016 GCA_964539595.1 uncultured Thiohalophilus sp.
GTTCGGCATTGTACATCTCGTCAATGTATTCGATGTACTGCTTGCGCTGAGCCACCGTCTTGGCATAGCAAATATCATAGATATTAAAGCTCAAGGTCTTGGTCAGGTTATTAAAACCATGCAGCTGAATTTTCTTACCGCGTGGCATCGCTTATGCTCGGTTACTTTTCATTAGCAAAAACTTCCTGACGCACGCTCTTCCACAACAACTCGCCAAACACGCGTGGTATCACTGCTGCCACCGGGATCGAACCCATGGATAACAGCTGATCGTGGAAGGTGCGCAAATTAAATTCCGAATCCATCGACTGTAGGCGCGAACGCGTTGCATTGATCAAGGCCCAGCCGGTTGCATAACCCATCGGCACGCTCGGCATGCGCGTATACCATTCAAGATCAGCCATCGCCTGCTGTGGTGAAAAACCCAGCCACAACTGCATGCGTTCAGCCGCCAGCTCCAGACTCAGACCGCGCGTATGCAACTCCACATCCAGCACGATGCGCAACGCGCGCCAGAGCCGGTCTTTCAGCAAAATGAAGCGCGACTCAGACGCATCGAGAAAACCCTGTTCCTGCATGAGCTGCTCGCAATACAGCGCCCAGCCTTCATACAGGGTGGCGGAAGGATTCAACAATCGCGGCAGACTACTGGACTCCGTTCGCTGGTTGGCGGTCACAAACTGTAGGTGGTGTCCCGGCCAGGCTTCATGCACACAGGTGTGGCGCAGGCTGATCGCATTGTGCTCGCCCATTTCCGCGTCACCATCCGGCAGGGTGACGTAGTACAAACCCTGCTGCTGAGGATCATTGCGCGCCGGTTCCAGATAGGCGGCAAAGGGAATTTCATGGCGTAAAAATAGCGGTGTTTCTACCACTTTAAGCGACTCGCACGCAGGCAGGTTAATTAAATTATTTTCAATAACAAAGGCGTGCGCCTGTTCCATTCCCTGGCGGTAATCTTCCAGTAAATGGCCGGGCTCTGAGTGCTGGGCATGAATTTTCTGGGTCAGGCCATCAATATCCTCATCGCCCTGCAATTCACGCGTAACAGCCTTAAGCTCGGTCAGCGTTTCATCGAACAGGCGCTGCCCCAACTGGTGCAGCTCATCGGCGTTGATCTCCAGCCGGTGAGCATGGCGCAGCAGCATCTCAAACTGTTCCCGACCACAGGCAAAGTCACCCTGCGCCTGTGCCGTCAGCTCGGTGTCCAGAAAGCGGGCATAATCATCCAGCGCATGCGCGGCCACATCCAGCTCCGTATCCAGCCGATAGCGGCTAACCACAGGATGGTGATGCAACTGGCGCAAATACGCGGCACCTTCGCCTGCCTCAACCACCGCCGCCTGCAACCAGTTAGCAGGAATCTGTCCCGGATCAACCTGCAAATGGCTGCGTGCCAGACGCAGGTGGCCGGGAATCGCGGCCAGGCGTGCAGCAAAGGCCGCAGCAGGATCCGCTACTTCGCGCAGAGTTAGCTGGTAAATCGCGTGGATGGGCAGAAAACGCAGCGGATCCCGCTGCCGCCAGTCGTTCTCGACCAGCTCCTTGAGTTCCAGCAGCGCCGCACTACGCAGAATATCGAGATCCAGACGCTGATCCTCGTCCAGATCCTGCTGGTTGAGTTCCTCCAGCGCACTCAGCAGCATTTCATTCAGTGCGGTCAGCGCGCCAATGTCATCATCGTCGCAGGGCGTCAGCAGGTGCGCATAGCCTTCTACCCCTGCATCCACCGCCGCCTCGGGATGAAAACGAAACCAGGATCGGTAATACTCGCGGATCAGCTTGTCCGAATCAGCCATATTTATTTATCACTCACAGTTTCACATATTTCATAATCATGGCTAATTTCTACCCCGGCACGGCCAAGCATGATCGAGGCCGAACAATATTTTTCCGCCGACAGGGACACGGCTCGCGCCACCTGTTTTTCTTTAAGCCCCTGACCAGTAACAATAAAATGCACATGGATGCGGGTGAAGACCTTCGGCTCATCATCACCGCGCTCAGCGGCGAGGGTCACTTCACAATCGTCCACGAGCTGGCGAGATTTTTTCAGGATCAGCATGACATCAAATGCGGTGCAGCCGCCCATCCCCAGCAGCAGCATTTCCATCGGTCGCACCCCCAGATTCCGACCACCGTGATCCGGCGGCCCATCCATCACAATGGCATGGCCACTGCCCGACTCGCCCAGAAACGTGGCCTCTTCTACCCATTTCACCCGTGCTTTCATTCACTAAACTCCACAATATTAATAATATTTAATCTGTAATCTCGTCATCTCAGTCACGGCAGGGAACCTCTGCGCCCATCCCCGGTCAGATGGAGGCACACAAAACAGGCATCAGTGACCATATTCTCACTTTCCACATGAAGTCAGACACATCTATTTACAATGCCCGGCATTCATATACCATAAGCAGGATAATACGTCAGTAACAAGACCTCTGGTAAAACATTAAGGGAACACCATGGTACAGACGGCAGCGCAGCACACTGGAATTGAATCTCTGGATCGGTTCATCGAACATTGCCATCGACGGCAATACCCCGCGAAGAGCGTCATCATCTATGCGGCGGACAAACCCGATGTGCTTTACTACATCGTTGACGGTTCAGTATCCGTACTCATCGAAGATGCCGAAGGTCGTGAGATCGTCCTCGCCTACCTCAACAAGGGTGACTTCTTCGGCGAAATGGGACTCTTCAGTAACGATGATAATCGCAGTGCCTGGGTACGCGCCCGGACTGCCTGCGAAGTCGCCGAAGTCAGTTACACAAAATTCCGCCAGTTGTACCAGGAACACCCCGACGTGCTCTTTGCGCTCGCCTCACAAATGGCCGCGCGCCTACGCGACACCAGTCGCAAGGTCAGTGATCTGGCCTTCATGGATGTCACCGGTCGGGTCGCACGTACGCTACTGGATTTGTGCAAACAACCCGATGCGATGACCCATCCTGATGGCATGCAGATCCGTATTACCCGTCAGGAAATTGGCCGCATCGTTGGCTGCTCGCGGGAGATGGTTGGCCGGGTGCTGAAAAATATGGAAGAGCAAGGATTGATCTGGGTGAAAGGCAAAACCATTGTGGTGTTTGGTACTCGCTAAACCTATCTATAATCCCCGTAGGTTGGGCTTCGCCATAAAGATCATGGCTCAACCCAACCTACGGAATCCTAAAAAAACAATTCCCGCAATTTCTCTCCCGGCTCATCAGCTTTCATAAATGCCTCGCCGACCAGAAAAGTATTAATCTTGTTTTTACGCATCAGCGCCACATCATCGGGGCTATGAATCCCGCTTTCAGTTACCACGATACGTCCGGCTGGAATCTCGCTTAATAGATCAATGCTGGTTTGCAGCGAGGTTTCAAAGTTACGCAAGTTACGATTGTTAATCCCCACCAGTGGCAAATCTAGCGGCAAGGCTCGTTCCAGTTCTTCACCATCATGCACTTCGACCAGCACATCCATTTGCAGGCGCGTGGCGAGTTCAGCCAGCTCTTTCATTTGTTGATCGTCCAGCACCGCAACAATTAATAAAATGCAGTCCGCGCCCATCGCCCGTGCTTCAAACACCTGATAAGGATCGGTCATGAAGTCTTTGCGCAATACCGGCAAATTGCACGCAGCACGAGCCTGTTGCAGATACTCATCGCACCCCTGAAAAAAATCAATGTCGGTCAACACCGACAAACAGGCCGCGCCTCCCTTTTCATAAGACTGTGCAATTTCAGCCGGATGAAAATTTTCCCGCATCACGCCCTTGCTGGGTGAGGCTTTTTTTATTTCCGCAATCACCGCCGCCTGATCTGCATTGATTTTGTTTTTAATTGCATTCACAAACCCGCGTACGCGAGAGGCCGACTTAATTTGTGTTTCCAGATCGGCTAGAGAAACCTTTGCCTTACGCTCGGCAATTTCTTCCGCTTTTCGGTGAATAATTTTTTTCAGAATATCAGGCGTTTTGCTCATCGGCTTATATCAATCATTATTTTTAGAAACTATTAGAGGCTCTGACCAGAGCGGCCAGTTTTTCTTTTGCCGCACCGCTGGCAATCACGTCATCGGCTTTTTTTATACCGGCTTCCATACTGTCTACTAGATCCGCTGCATAAATAGCCGCCCCCGCATTAAGCATGACAATATCTCGTGCCGCACCCGGCTGGTTATCCAGCACCGCGTTAATAACGTTCAGGGATTCTTCTGCACCACTGACAACCAATTCGCTGATATTTGTTTTCGTAATCCCATACTGTTCGGGCGTGATGGTGTAAGTTATGACCTTGCCATTTTTTAACTCGGCAACATGGGTTGGTGCGCCGATACTAATTTCATCCATGCCATCTTCGGAATGCACCACCAGCACATGGTTGCTGCCCAGTTTATTTAACACCTGCGCCAAGGGCTCGACCAGCTCGTCGGCGAACACGCCGAGTAATTGATTGGCTGCACCAGCGGGATTAGTTAACGGGCCAAGAATATTAAAAATAGTACGCACCGCCATTTCTTTGCGCGGGCCGATGGCATGTTTCATCGCGCTATGATGTTTGGGTGCAAACATAAAGCCTACGCCAGTTTCAGCAATACAGTGCGCCACCTGTTCTGAATTAAGATCCAGATTTACCCCTGCGGCTTCCAGTAAATCGGCACTGCCGGACTTACTCGACACCGAACGGTTGCCATGCTTGGCCACAATGCCACCGGCGGCAGCGACCACAAAACTGCTGGCGGTAGATATATTAAAGGTATTGCTACCATCGCCACCGGTGCCGACGATGTCAACAATGTGTTCACCGTCTACCTTTACCCCACTCGCCAGTTCCCGCATCACGGCCGCCGCCGCCGCAATTTCTTCGATAGACTCGCCTTTCATCCGCAGGCCAATCAAAAAACCACCGATCTGTGCCGGTGTAGCTTCACCAGTCATAATGGTACGCATCACCGCCGTCATTTCATCGGCGTTCAGATTACGTCGTTCGCTTACCGCTTTAATAGCCTGTTGCATGTTCATG
>CAZIJT010000175.1:0-4990 GCA_964539595.1 uncultured Thiohalophilus sp.
AATGAAAGATGAATTTATCTCCAGCGTCAGCCATGAACTCCGAACACCCCTGACTTCAATCAGAGGCGCACTGAGCTTGATTAATGGCGGTGTTGTCGGCAAGCTGCCTGAGCAATCACTGGAGATGTTCAATATTGCCTACAACAACACCGATCATCTTCTAGTTCTTATTAACGATATTCTCGATATTCAAAAAATCACCTCAGGGAAAATGGAGTTTAAATTTGAGGTTATTGAGATCATGCCATTTTTGCAGGAAATCATCCATGATAACGCCGTTTACGGTGCTGAAAATGATATACATTTTGTTTTTAACAAATCGCTGTCGGAGCCAAAAATACTCGCGGATAGACATCGTTTACAGCAAGTCATGGATAACCTGTTGTCTAATGCCGCCAAGTTCTCAGGAAAAAGTAAAACCGTTGAAATTAACGTGAGTCAAAATGAACATACCATTAAAATATCCGTTACTGATCGTGGCTACGGTATTGCCGATAAATTCAAAGATCAGGTGTTTGAGCGTTTCACCCAGTCCGAAGCTTCTGCCACACAGAAGATAAAAGGCTCAGGACTAGGACTGAGTATCGCAAAGGTACTTATCGAGAAGCAGGGGGGAAGCATAGGCTTCATTAGCAAAGAAGGTCTGGGTTCAATGTTCTATATTGAATTGCCTGAATATGAAGACTCGCAGAAAAACGCATAATACGTGAAACATCTATAACTGTTTCAAATATCCGCTTATCTATTTAAAACCATTCCACTAGCCGTGATTTAAAACATCTAATTTCAGGTACGGCTGAAGCCGTACCTACATTAGGCCGTAGCGCTCAAGGCTTCGGACAGCGTTGATACGGCGATCACCTCAATGCCCCTCACCGCTTTACGTGGTGCGTTACCTTTGGGAATCAAAGCCTGTTTAAAACCATGTTTGGCGGCTTCCTGCAGGCGTTCGATACCATTTGGCACCGGACGAATTTCTCCCGCCAAACCAATTTCACCGAAGACCACCATTTCCTGTGGCAACGTGCGGTTGCGCAGACTAGAGACCAGTGCCAGCACCACCGCCAGATCAATACCGGTTTCGGTGACTCGCACGCCCCCCACTACATTGGCAAACACATCCTGATCATAGGTAGCAATGCCACCGTGGCGATGCAAAACCGCCAGTAACATTGCTAGTCGGTTGTGCTCCAGCCCAGTGGTCACCCGGCGCGGGTTGCCAAGATGCGATTCATCGACCAGTGCCTGCACTTCTACTAACAGCGGTCGCCGACCTTCCAGGGTCACCATAATTACGCTACCAGAGACTTCTTCCTCATGTCGGGAAAGAAAAATAGCCGACGGGTTGGCAACCTCTTTTAGTCCCTTGTCTGTCATCGCAAATACGCCCAGCTCATTCACTGCGCCAAAGCGGTTTTTTATTGCCCGAATCAATCGGTAACGACTACCACTATCACCTTCAAAATAGAGCACCGCATCCACCATGTGTTCCAGCACCCGCGGCCCGGCCAGGGTGCCTTCCTTGGTTACATGGCCAACCAGAAATAAGGCTGTGCCTGTCTGTTTTGCGTAACGCACTAATTGCGCCGCACTTTCGCGCACCTGTGCTACCGCCCCCGGTGCCGACTGAATCAAATCGGTATACACCGTCTGGATAGAGTCAATCACCATTACCTGCGGTTTCTCTTTTTGCGCCACCGCAAGAATATTTTCGATCCGGGTTTCTGCCAGCATTTTTAAATTCGAGGTCGATAAGCCCAGCCGATGTGCGCGCAAGCTAACCTGCTGCGGAGATTCTTCACCCGTGATATAAAGTGCGCTTGCCTGCGCCGCCATCGCTACCAGCGTTTGCAATAACAGGGTAGATTTGCCAATCCCCGGATCTCCACCTATCAACACCACCGAGCCTGGCACCAGTCCCCCGCCCAGCACCCGATCAAATTCAGTAATGCTGGTCGCTATCCGCTGTACATCATCCGCCTCAATATCTTCCAGCCGCTGCACAACACCGGCGATGGATGCGCCAGCAAAACCGTTGAAGCGAGCATTGGTTTTTGCCGGTGAGATGGCGACGATTTCACTCAGCGTATTCCAGGCCGCACAGTCGGGACATTGCCCCACCCATTTGCTGGTTTCACCGCCACAGGCGCTACAGTTAAATACGGTTCGTGTTCGAGACATATTAATAATTTTCCAGTCGCTTTATAGCCTTACTCATTCAAGCCAAAATGTAGCACAGTTCAGCATTTATCCTGTTATTATTCCATCTATCATTACGTGAGCAAGGTCAGCTAAACAACTTTTTATCACTGGCATAATAAGCCGAACTAAAAATAACCTGTCCATTTTACAAGTATAAATTATGTCGTGGTTTGAACAAACTATTCGTGAAAAAAAGCAGACCCTGCGTCTGCTTACTGCCGAGCCAATGGCCGAGCTAGCGCGCGCCTGTGTGCCGTTGTGGAATGATCCTGAGGCACTGGATCAGCTGCTGCAAAAAGAGATTCCGCTATTGCCTCACTGTCATCTAATCTATGCTGTAGATACACGCGGCCATCTCATTTCTTCCAATATCAACGCACAGCAGCGGGATCCTCGCGGGCGCGGCACCGATCTTTCAGACCGTCCCTATCTTGAAACCCGTCTGCCCTATCAAGGCTACACCATCTCTCAGGTCTATGTCAGTAATCAGACCAGCAAATCCTGCATTACGGTGATGAACCCGGTGCGTGATGGAATCACCGTGCGCGGCTTCATTGGTGCAGACTTTGACGTCGAAGATCTGCCGGCTTCAAAAGATAATCTACAAACCGAAGAACAGGCATGGATACAATACAAGGGCGACCCGGCGATTCGCAGCACCCTGTTTATGCAGGAACGTGCGCATAGTGCGATGGACAAATGTCTGGATGAGGTGATGGATATTATTATCGAGATGATGCAGCATCACGGCATTTTCCACACCAAGATTCATTTTTCCAGCTCCCGCGCCTCCTTCTGGTCGATGGAAGATCCGTATACCTATCACATTAATACCGTCGATGAGTTAATCAATCCGGATCGTTGCCTGGCCTATCCTCGCCAACCATTGACCAGCCGCGCCATTGTTAGCAATGAAGAGATTGGCCAGGTACTAAACCTGTTTAAGCAACTACGCAATGCCGACGAAACGGTTTATCTCCGTTCATCGTCCTTCAACATTATCAACGGCATGGTTGGCCTGACCTTTTCCTGTGATGGCTCTCACTACGTTCCCTGGCGAGAATTTCTGAGTAAAAATATCGAGTTCTGGTTTGGGGGTAGTCAGCGGGTATAAAAAACAAATCACCCCGCCGCAAGCGAATGGAGTATCTGCGTATATAGGTTCGGCTTCAGTCGTACAGGCGATACGATTGAAATCGAACCTACAGGCTATCGGGAATTAATCAGCGTGTCTTAACCCAATGACAACGTACTTCACTACCATCTTCGAATCTGGATACAGGCGGATAGTCTTTGCGGCAAACATCCATTACCTGTGGGCAGCGAGGATGAAAGTGGCAGCCCGTCGGTGGATAAATGGGTGAGGGTAATTCGCCTTCAAGCCGAATAATTTTTCTATCCGTGTCCTGCTCGATCACCGGCACAGCAGATAGTAAGGCTTGCGTATAAGGATGTTTGGGGGTGTTCAAGACTTTTTCGGCTCGACCTTTTTCCACAATGCGGCCAAGGTACATCACTGCAATGTCATGCGCCAGATATTCGACTACGGAAATATTATGCGTGATAAATAAATAACTCACCCCTAGCTCACGCTGTAATTGTTTTAACAGATTCAGGGTTTGCGCCTGTACCGAAACATCTAACGCGCTGGTAGGCTCGTCACAAACAATCACATCCGGCTTTACCGCTAAGGCACGGGCAATGCTGATACGCTGACGTTGGCCACCGGAAAATTCATGCGGGTAACGATACTTCGCATCGAGCGGCATTCCCACCTGTTGCAGCAACGTATTGATCATGGCTTCACGCTGTTCACCGGTAGTGAGCATATGCTGGGCACGCATGCCTTCCTGCAAAATTTCCCCGACCATCATTCGTGGATTAAGCGATGAAAACGGATCCTGAAAAATAATCTGAAAATGCGCGCGCAACCGACGCAGCTTGTTACCTTTTAGACCAGTCAATTCCTGCTGCTGCCAGGACACTGAACCAGCAGTGGCTTGAATCAATTGCAACAGCGCCTTGCCAACGGTAGTCTTGCCACAGCCCGACTCACCCACCAGTGCCAGCGTCTGTCCCTGACGTAATTCCAGATCGACACCATCAACGGCATAGACATGACCAACGATACGTTTAAACAGGCCTTTGCGAATCGGAAAATGCACCTTGAGATCCTGTGCCCGCATCACTGTCGACGTCGTTGTCACATTTTCAGTTACAACCGATGCCGTTTTAGTTGCAAAATGTTTTTCATCGACCGATGCCTGATCCGTATATAAATGGCAGCGCACCCGATGCCCCTCGGCCAGGGTATGCCACTCGGGTATCTCATTATGACAAACGGGCTGTGCCTGTTCGCAACGCTCGACAAAACGGCAGGCATAGAACATGGTATCCAGTGGCGGCACATTACCGCGGATGGTTTCAAGCTCAGTGTTGCGCTTATGCATATTCGGTAAGGCGGCAAACAGTTTGCGTGAATAAGGATGCGCCGAGGCTGAATAAAACTGATCGCGAGTCGCCATCTCAATAATCTGCCCGGCATACATCACCGCCAACCGATCCACCCTGTCAGCGACCACACCTAAATCATGGGTGATGAGCAAAATCGCCATGCCGGTTTTTTGCTGAATCTGCTTGAGCAAATCCAGCACCTGCACCTGAATAGTCACATCCAGAGCCGTGGTCGGTTCATCGGCAATCAGCAAATCAGGTTTGGCTGCCAGCGCCATGGCAATCATCACCCGTTGTTTCATGCCGCCGGATAACTGATGCGGATAGTCATTCA
>CAZIJT010000176.1:0-4940 GCA_964539595.1 uncultured Thiohalophilus sp.
GAAGCCGTACCTACTTTTTGAACCGCTTATCCCAACGTTTAAACCGTTTACGGCAATAGGCATCCAGCTCATTATAATTACGGAAATAGAATTCAAAACTATTCTCTGCTGGCTCATCAAATTCACAATAATCATTGCTATAGTCACGACATAACTGTGGTCGGGTTTCATATATTCCACACCGCCCATCATCCTGCAAAAACTGGCAAACCGTCATCAGCAAAAGAAACCAGCCATCTTCATCCTTGTAGGCCTGCACATTTTTATGTGCCAGCTGCCATATGAGATGGTCAAAATCTGAAATAGATCGTGGTGTGTCAATTGACTGAGTAATATAATCACAGCACTTGTCACCGGGGCAACGGCTACATTTATCCAAAGCTGTGGATTTTACAATCTTGATTGATTTTGCGGGTGACATTTGTTGCGCTCGGTATGATAATCAGGCAACAATATTATATCAGCCTTCTGCTTCGGAATAGCAAAAACATGTCAGACACCCGCCTCAACCTTACTAAAAAATCGAGCCTTAAAGGCAATCCCGAATTCGGTCAGTCTATTGTGCGCATGCTGATCTGGATTACCGTGACCGTGCTGATTTTCATTGGTGCCTATAACGACCTATATCCTAAAAACTATCTCGGCTATTCATTGTTTACCAGCTTTTTTCTTGCCGTCAGTCTTTTTGTTATTTATTCGATTATCAAAACACCCCGATCTCGCTGGCGCGTGTATGCCACCATTCCTTTCGATGTTGCTTCAATCAGCGCGGTAATGCTGCTGACGGAGGGGGGTCCCTTCAGCCCCTGGTTCCTGTTCTATCCCTGGCTCTACATTGGCTATGGGGTTCGTTACGGACGAGTCGAACTTTTCTCCACCGCCATTCTCAGCTTCTTCGCATTTATTTTTATTGTTTTCTATACCGACAACTGGGATGGCCACGCCATTGATACCGTTGCCTATTCTATTTTTATGCTCACCCTGCCTTTTTATCTCAGCAATATGATCGGCCAGATTAAAAAAGCGCGTCAGGAAGCCGATCACGCTAATCAGGCTAAAAGCGAATTCCTCGCCACCATGAGCCACGAAATTCGCACCCCCATGACCGGCATTCTTGGCATGACCGAGTTACTGGAAAGCACCAGGCTGGATGAAACTCAAGCAGATTATGTAGAAGGGCTGAAAGAATCATCCATCACGTTACACTCATTGATCAATGATGTGCTGGATCTATCCAAAATCGAAGCCGGAAAATACCAGCTTGATCATTCCCCATTCAACTTGCAACGAGTGGTTAAAGGAGTGGTGAACATTCTCTTGCCGCAGGCGAATAAAAAAAGCATCCGCCTTGAGTATCAGTTGCAGATGGGACTACCCGAAATGGTGGTTGGCGACCATAACCGCCTGCGGCAGATTCTATTGAACCTGCTTAGCAACGCCGTCAAATATACCGACGAAGGCTATGTCAAACTTATTATCCGCAAAGCCGACAATAACCAGCCGCTCGATTTCCTGCACTTTGAAATTGAAGACACCGGCATTGGCATTGAAGAAAAGCAGTTGCAGCATATTTTTGAACCCTTCTACCAGTGTGAGACGGATCCGACTAAACAGCGTCATGGTACGGGGCTGGGCACTACCATTTCCTCCAAACTGGTCAAGGCTATGTACGGCAGCATCGGTGCCAAAAGTGTGCGCGGTAAGGGCAGCACTTTCTGGTTTGAACTGCCACTCTCAGGCGCAGATAATCCCAGCCATAAACAGATTTCATCAACGCAGGATAAGACCTCGTCAGGTGAATTAAAGTTACACGTACTACTTGCCGAAGATACTCCTATTGTTGCCAAGGTGATCGGCACGTTTCTTAAGCAGGAAGGCTATCGCGTCACCCATGCTGAAGATGGTAAGCAGGCACTAGAGGCCTTAAAGCAACATACAGATATTGATCTGGTGCTGATGGACATGCGCATGCCAGAAATGACGGGGCTGGAAGTAACCCAGCGCTGGCGTCGAATTGAACAACAGGGCAAGCATGTTCCCATCATTGCGCTGACTGCAAATTCGACCACGATTGAGCGTGATCAGTGTTTTGCTGCGGGTATGGATCATTTCGTTACCAAACCCGTTAGCCAGGCACGTTTGCTCGAAGTCATTCACGAATTTTATTAAGCCGGTCATGTTACCGGCCAGGGCCGGACCATGCACTGCACCGCCAATGCGGACAAGCTCAAACGCCAGCTTAGTTGCTATGTTGATAATGCCCGTGATAATGAACTCAGGCTGCGCCGCTTTCAGGATCAGGAACTGCTATTCATCAATTCCGCCAGCCTCGAAGAACTGCTCGAAACTTTTTTTGTCGATTACCGTCACCGCTTTAACCACGATATGGTCAGCCTGCTGCTGATTGATCCGGATTATGAAATACGTCGCATACTCAGCAATCTGGGAATCGAACTGCAACGTTATCCCGAGCTGCATTTTTCTGACAGCCCCGACCTCCTCACCGAGATGTTCGGCCACCGCCTGCGCCCGATACTCGGCAATGACCACCCGCATTATTGTCAACAGTTGTTTGCCGGACAGGCGAGGCAGCCGCTAAGTATTGCTGCCCTGCCGCTGGTGCGTCGAACCCGGCTTATCGGCAGCTTCAACGTCGGCAGCAACAAGGTGCGGCGCTATGGCAAACACACCTCCACCGATTTTCTCCAACGCATGGTGGATATTTTTGCCGTGTGTTTTGAAAACGCCATCAACAACGAAAAAATCAAACTGCTGGGATTGCTTGACCCGTTAACGGGTGTGCATAACCGACGTTATTTTGATCAACGTCTGGCCGAAGAAGTCAGCCTGAGTCTACGCCAACACAAACCATTAAGTTGTCTGTTCCTCGATATCGATCACTTCAAGCGCTTTAATGACAACTACGGCCATCAGCTGGGTGATCGCGTGTTACAGGATGTCGCGGGGGTGATTAAATCGCAAATGCGCCTCAGTGACGTACTCGGGCGTTATGGCGGCGAAGAGTTTGCCATCCTGCTGACTAACACGGCTGAAAACGAGGCGCTGGAAATTGCTGAGCGCATTCGTTTTAGCGTCGAAGCACATCAGCTTGAGCTGCATGGCAAGATGCTCAACATCACGCTCTCAGCTGGTTGTTCAACCCTCAACACCCGCCCGGATCAAGCCTGTCAGGATATCCGCGGTGAGCAGCTTATTGCCGCAGCCGACAGCGCCCTGTATGAGGCAAAAGAAGCTGGGCGCAATCGGGTGAGTTTCAAGGCGCTGTAGGTACGGCTTCAGCCGTACAAATTCCCCCGCCCCACCCGTTCGATTGAAATCGAACCTACATCGCCTGTAACCAGAACGTTACCGGACCATCATTGGTAAGGCTCACCTGCATATCCGCACCGAACTGGCCAAAGCCAACCGTGGCATGTTTTTGCTTTGCCTGTTCTCCCAGATAGACAAACAGGCTTTGGCCTTTTTCTGGCGCGGCGGCAGAAGAAAAACTCGGGCGCATGCCTCGGTCAGTATCGGCCACAAGGGTAAACTGGGGAACCAGCAGCAGGCCGCCACCAGTATCGTTCAGACTCAGGTTCATTTTGTCATCACTATCGGCAAAAATACGATAGCCTAAAATGCGTTGCAGCAAACGATCAGCCTGTTTGCTCTCATCCGCTTTTTCTACCCCGATCAAGGCAAGAATGCCAACTCCGATCTCGCCAATGCATTCACCCGCCACCCGCACGCGTGCCTCACGCACGCGTTGAATCAGAGCAATCACGACAATTTATGCAACATATTGCGCACAGCTTTAATCAAAGCATCCACTGTGCCTGCTTCAGAGGCGGAATGACCAGCGTCAGAAATAATATATAGCTCAGCCATAGTCCAGGTCTGGTATAGCTCCCAGGCGCTCTCCATCGGGCAAATCATGTCATAGCGTCCCTGTACAATGGTGCCGGGGATAGTATTGAGCTTATGCGCGTCGCGCAGAATCTGATCATTTTCAAGAAAGGCATTATTCATAAAATAATGGGCTTCGATGCGCGCCAGACTAAGCGCGGTAAACGGATCGCTGAAATGCTCGACCACGCTTTTTTTCGGCTTGAGGTTGGCGGTGCGCCCTTCCCAAATCGCCCAGGCTTTGGCCGCCGCCATACGCTGCACTTCATCCTCGCCGGTGAGGCGTTTGTAATAGGCCGCGAGCAGATCATCCCGCTCATTTTCGGGTATCAGGCTGGTGAAGTCCTCCCACAGATCGGGATAGATACGACTGGCTCCATCCTGATAAAACCATTCGATTTCTTTTGCTCGACAAAGAAAAATGCCGCGCAGAATCATCCCCAACACATTCTCTGTATGCGTTTCGGCATACACCAGTGACAGGGTCGAACCCCAGGAACCGCCAAACAACACCCATTGTTTAACCCCCAGATGCTGGCGAATGGTTTCCATGTCTTCAACCAGCGCCTGTGTGGTATTGCCGACCAGCTCAGCGTGCGGACGCGACTCGCCCGCACCACGTTGATCAAACAGAATAATGCGCCATTCTTCCGGGTTGAAAAAACAACGATGCCAGGGTTCACAGCCTGCGCCGGGACCACCGTGCACAAACAGCACCGGCATCCCCTCGGGGTTACCGCATTCTTCGACATGAATGATGTGTGAGCCTTCGACCGAAAGGCTGTGGCTCACATAGGGCTTGATAGCGGGGTACAGAGTTTCCATTTTTATAGTGTAGCTGTTCGCGCCCATCTGAACAGCTCTGAGTATTTCAGCTGGGCGATGCCCAGCTTATATTTTTACTAGGTGTCTGCTTCGGGGAATTGGTGGGCAGTGCCCACCCTACATTCTTGCTGCGTATCTGCTTCGGGGAATTGGTGGGCAGTGCCCACCCTACATTTTTACTACGTATCTGCTTCGGGGAATTGGTGGGC
>CAZIJT010000177.1:0-3215 GCA_964539595.1 uncultured Thiohalophilus sp.
TGTTGAATGAAATTTTCATTAGCCTCGCCAATCGCAAATTTACCCTTGAGTGTGGCCTTATCCGGTGTGAGTAAGGCGAAGAGCACGCGATCCAGCCCGACGCCACGGTGTAACCCCTCTAGTACAAGTTCGAGAATAGTGTTAGCTGAGGGATGGCTATCCAACGTGCTGGTGAGATCCTGGAGTATGTTTAGTTGCACGACGGGATCGGGCAGAGGGTATTTTTCGATAGTCTGCGTGTCGGTGCTTATCGCTGCGGCATCGCTATTGGGCAGGGGCAGATAGGGGATGATGTCTGCCGCCCCATACTGTTGGGCAAACTCAGCCGCTTCGAGCACGTTGTTGCGCAGCAGGTTAGTGGTTTTGGCGACATCCTGTTTCAGATATTTCGCAATTTTCTGGATGGCCTGCTGTCCCGCCGCGCTATTCCACTGTTGATTGATATTGTCAGCCAGTGCCTTGCTGAGCACGATGTCCTGAATGCGAGGTGTTTCCAGACCGGCGTTGTTAATCGCGCTATGCAGTAGATCGCAGAGATGCCAGTCGTGGGTAAGGCCGACGGTAAGTTGATCAAAGGTAAAGCCAAGAATTTCTTTTTCCGCCATCACCGGTTTGAATCCGTGCTTGTCGATTAAGGCCTGAATTTGCAGACCCTGATCTTCATCGACACACCAGAAGGCCATTTCGCCGAGGTGATAGAGCAGGGCGGCGATAAACACTTCTTCTGAGGCATCGTCGCCGCGTTTTTCTGCCAGCATGCGTGCCAGAGTTGCGCTGTGGAAAGAACGTGCCATTAGTTTCAGCACATGTTTACGCGATTGACCTTTAAGAATGGCGTCGATAACCGCGAGTGAAAGGCTGAGATCACGAATTAGGTCGAAACCAATATAAACAATGGCGCGGCTGACCGTATTGATGGGGGTGCGTGAAGGATTATAAATAACGCTGTTGGAAATCCGCAGGATACGTGCGGTCAGGCTGGTGTCGCGGAGAATAATCTGTGCCAGCTGTGCGGTGGAGGTTTCATCATCTTTGACCCCGTCGGCAATCGCTAACGCGGTATATCTGAAAATCGGAATTTCATGTTCACTGATATGTTTGATCCAGTGCTTCAGATCTTTTGCCATGGGGGTGCCTGCCTATGAATTAGATTTAAGTATAGACGGCATAATGCTGTTGCAGAATGTCGCGGGTAAATCGAGTGCGTAAATAAAATCCGCGCGGCAAAGTTTGCGTGGGTGCGCCATCGTCGCCGCTGGTTTCACAAAGTACGCGTGAGTGTGCAGCCTTGGGTCGAATTTGCAACACCTCGCCGTCACGAGCAGAAATGGTTTCCAGTTGTCCGAGACAAACCTTGTCCATGTGTTCTTCCCAGTCCTGTTTCAGACAGGCTTCCTGCTCGGTACTTGGACTCCAGAGTAGCGCTGTGGCAATGCGTCGTTGGGCAAAGGGAATGGCGGTGTCGGCTTCCAGTGGTAGCCATAGTACGCGTTGTAGTTTTAAACGCAGCCAGGATGTTTCCCAATGCAAATGATGATTATCTTTTAGCGGCACGGTGCAGACATAGGTTGATTCTTTTGGTAGCCCGTTTGCATTGAGAGGCAAGGTTTTGAGTTCTACACCGATGTCGGTGAAGTCAGGCTCGGGGCGCGAACCGGCACTGGCACCGAGGAACTGCTCCAGCAATTGGCCGCACCAGCCCTTGCTGGATGATGCTGAGATCGGCAGGGGTTGGCGGGCAATCGCGGCTAGCTGGCCGAGATTCAGCCCCGCCAGCTGCTGGGCGCGAGTGAGTAGTTCGGCTTCGCTTTGCGGGGGGGGAGCGGGGAAGGAGAGTGCGGGCATGCTGAAATTGAAAAGCTCAACGCAAAGACGCAGAGGCGCTAAGCGCGCGGAATATTGATTTCATTATGTGAGTGCGTAGGTTGGACTGAGTAACACGAAGCCCAACATCTATTTTGTTTTCGGTGTTCATCGGCAGACTAATTATTTTCCTGTCGCTGCCAGTGTCCTGACTTGCCGCCTTTTTTCTCCAACAGACAAACGCCGCCCATGACCATGCCGCGATCCAGCGCTTTACACATATCATAAATAGTCAGCAGAGCCACCTGGGTGGCGGTCAGGGCTTCCATTTCTACGCCGGTCTGGCCACGAGTTTCAACCGTACACTGACAATGAATCTGGTTACTGGCCTTGTCGAGGTGAAATTCCAGATCAATATGGGTGAGCATCAGCGGGTGGCACAGGGGAATCAGATCCGGGGTACGTTTGGCCGCCATGATCCCGGCAATACGGGCAATGCCCAGCACATCGCCTTTTTTATGATCGCCACTGCGCACGCGTTCGAGGGTCTCGGGCAGCATACTAATCCAGCCAGCAGTAATGGCCACTCGCCGGGTGCTGTCTTTGGCACCGACATCGACCATGTGGGCTTTGCCATCCTGATTAAAATGAGTAAAGTCAGTCATTATTTTATCATTGTTGTTTGCGGGTTTAGGCTCATGATAGGCTTGCGGCTCCTGTTTGAGCAAATCTGAATCGAGCATTTATGAGTATATCCATCAAATTTTTTGCCAGCCTGCGCGAACAACTGGAGCGTGATGACTGCGAGCTGGAAGCAGAATCAGCGCAGACAGTAGCGGAGATCTGGGCGCGTGCCACGGACAATGCGGCAATGCCGAGCAACACCCTGATGGCGTTAAACATGGACTATGTCGATGCCGATGCAACTGTCGCTGACGGCGATGAAGTAGCTTTTTTCCCCCCGGTCACCGGTGGTTAAAAATGAAAGTCGAGATTCTACAAACTGATTTTGATGCCTTTGCTGAAGTCAGCCGTTATCAGACTGCGATGCAGGCCGAAGGCAAGTTTGGTGCGGCGGCAGTTTTTGTTGGCAGCATGCGCGATCTGAATGAAGGCGATAGAGTCGAGCAAATGTGGCTGGAACACTATCCGGGGATGACCGAGAAATATCTGCAGAAAATTAGCCATGAGGCTATCGAACGTTGGGATTTAATGGATAGCTTGATTATGCATCGAGTTGGCCAGATTAGCCCGGCGGATGCCATTGTGCTGGTGGCGGTCTGGTCGGCGCATCGGGCGGCGGCATTTGAAGCCAGTCGCTGGCTGATGGAAGAACTTAAATCGCGTGCGCCATTTTGGAAAAAGGAAGCCCTTGATAAAGGCGAGCGCTGGGTAGCAAAAAACACGCCGGG
>CAZIJT010000177.1:3315-4940 GCA_964539595.1 uncultured Thiohalophilus sp.
AGTCATGATGCGGCGTGACCGGCTTACGATTGATCAGCAGCTTTTCATCTATCGGCACGTCGATAATTTCAAATGACATGGTTTTTAGATCACCCATCACATAAGTCGGATCGGCACCGACACCACCGACGGTGCCGGGGTTGATAAATAGCGTCCGGGCTGATTTTGTATTTTCAATAACATCAATTTCGGCTCGATGATCATGGCCACAGCAAACCATATCCCAGTCGCCGGTCAGCCCCATAGCGCGAGCGTAATGAGGGTAGTGGACAATAAAAATTCGCCGCCCGTGCAATTCAATCCCGGCATCTTGACCGTGATAGTTAATTTGATGTTCAGGATCGTGCGCCAGCTCCGCCATGCTGTAGAGATCGCCGGTGTTGTTGCCGTGAATCACATGTACCGGCAGGCCAAAGGGTTTGAATATGCGTAAGGTGGTGGGGGCGACCACATCACCGCAGTGCAGAACCGCTTCAGCGCCGCGCGTGCAGGCATCTTTGATGGCCGCTGAGAGCAGGTAACGATTGTCATGGCTGTCCGAAACGATACAAATTTTCATGCGGACAATTCCTAGAAACAGGGTTTCTGTGGTGCATTCTGGTAACGGGCAATGGAATCCATGATTTCCTGACGTGCTTCAGCAGCGTCTGTCCAGCCTTCAATTTTGACCCATTTGCCTTCTTCCAGATCTTTGTAGTGAGCGAAGAAGTGGGAAATTTGATCCAGTAGCAGCGGCGACATATCTTCAGGTTTTTCAGCATCTTTGTAGAGCTTGCAGAGTTTTTCGTGGGGCACGGCCAGCAGTTTGGCATCTTCACCCGCCTCATCTGTCATTTTCAGCATGCCGATGGTGCGGCAGCGAATCACGGAGCCGCTGATGAGCGGGATGGGCGTGACCACCAGCACATCTACCGGATCGCCATCGTCAGACAGGGTATGGGGGATGTAGCCATAGTTGCAGGGGTAGTGCATAGCGGTATTCATGAAGCGATCAACAAACATGGCACCGGTTTCTTTATCGACTTCATATTTCACTGGATCGCTGTGCGATGGTATTTCGATAATGACATTGATGTCGTTGGGAACATCTTTTCCCGATGTGACTCGATCCAGATTCATGCGACTTCCTCTTTGCTGGTGGGGTAAAAAGCCGGGTATTCTAACAGCGATTGCCGTAAAAAAGAAATATTGATGCCCCCATTAAACAAAAAATATGCTGAGGCAGAGCGGCGGACAGGATGAAAAACTGAGAGGCGTAAATTTAGTGGCCAGGGTGGGCAGTGTCCATCCTACAGGGTGATGCTATTTTCAAGATAAATGGGAAGAGGTGTAGGCTGGGCACTGCCCACCACAGCAGATGATTAAGTTTTAGCCGGTGGAGTATTCGCAGTAAATTTGGCTGGACAGGCAAGCTTGATTGACTTATAGAAGGGTAGAGATTAGTTTCAGCCTACGTAATGTCATAGTTTTTTTAAAGTCCGGGAAAAGCAAACCGATAGCCATAGCGATGGTTAAACCGACTATATTTTTTGGGATTATTTTCTAAAATAGCAGAATAGCAAATGGAGCGGAGCAAAAAATGAGAATTGTACTGATTGGGGCACCGGGTGGCGGTAAAGGCACAC
>CAZIJT010000178.1:0-4915 GCA_964539595.1 uncultured Thiohalophilus sp.
TTATAAACTATACCCTTCGACAAGCTCAGGGCGAACGGAATAAATCAGAGCTTCCCTATGATTTATCCTCTCATCTGTGACTGCTATGATGGTATCAGTCCAGTCTAATGGCGCATTATGAAAAGGGATTCTGTTTATGTCATATCGGCCTTCTACGTTTTATCCGGCGTATCATCGAACTTGTTACCTGTTGTTAATTTCCCTGCTAGTTTTTGCTTTCGGTGTGCGTGCAGAAACGGCTAGCCCTGCGTTGTGGACGGTCGAATACCAGTCAGTCGCGGAGGAACGCATTCTCGATGCGGTGATTGAGGCGGTGAATAAAGCTACCGTTTCAGCGCAGACCAGCGGCCGGGTAACGAAAATTAATTTTGATGTGGATGATGTGGTCGTCAAAGGCGACATACTTTTGCATTTGCGTGACCGCGAGCAGCGGGCGCGTTTTAATGCAGCCAAAGCGCGTTATGTCGAAGCCAAAGCGGAATTTCAGCGGGTTAAAGAAGTTCATGCAAAAAAACTGGTGGCGCGGGCGCAACTGGACAAGGCCGAGGCGCGCCTGAAATCCGCGAAGGCGGCGATGGAGCAGGCGCAGGAGAGTCTGGAAAATACCATCGTGCGCGCCCCCTATAGCGGCATCGTGGTCAAGCGTTATATCGAAGTGGGCGAAACCGCAAGTGTGGGACAACCCCTGTTTACCGGCCTGTCACTGGAGTCGCTGCGGGCGGCGGTCAACCTGCCGCAGGATATGATTACGGTGGTGCGTCAATTAAAACGTGCGCGTATTATTTCAGACGTTGGAAAGGGGAACAGCATCGAGGCGGCCTCGATGATTATCAGCCCCTATGCCGATCCCGCCAGCCATACCTTTTTATTGCGCCTGAATCTGCCGCCGGGGCAGCACGGTTTGTATCCGGGCATGGCGGTAAAAGCCGCCTTTGTTACCCGTGAAGTGAAAAAACTATTAGTGCCGAAAAGCGCAGTAGCGCACCGCAGTGAAGTCAGCGCCGTTTATGTGATGGATAAAAACAGGCAATTCAGCATGCGTCAGGTGCGCCCGGGGCGTGTGGTCAATGAAACGCAGATCGAAATCCTCGCCGGTTTGCAGGCGGGTGAACAGATTGCCCTCAATCCACTGGCGGCAACCGTGTATCTGAAGGAACAGAACAGCGCTCAGGTTCAGAGCCATGAGTAAAAAGCTGGGCATCTCCGGCCTGACCGCGCGCGCTTTTCTGAATTCAGAAATCACGCCGCTGCTGGCATTGCTGGGTTTTCTGCTCGGTGTGTTTGCGGTGATGGTCACGCCGCGCGAAGAAGAGCCGCAGATCAACGTCACCTTTGCCAATGTGTTTATTCCTTTTCCCGGCGCCTCGGCCAAAGAAGTGGAACAACTGGTGAGCATGCCGGCCGAGCAAATTCTGTCGGAAATTGAAGGTTTAAAACATGTCTACTCGGTATCAAAACCGGGGCTGGCGGTATTAACGGTAGAGTTTAAAGTGGGTGAGGATCGCACTCAGGCGATTGTGCGATTGTACAATGCGGTGTATTCAAAACAGGATTGGCTGCCGCCGGGACTGGGAGTGGCGCAACCGCTGATTAAACCCAAGGGCATTGACGATGTGCCGATTGTCGGCCTGACCTTGTGGACCGATGATCCGGCGCGTGGCGGTTACGAGCTGAAGCAGGTGGCGCATGCGATTGAAGCTGAACTCAAACGGGTGCCGGGGACGCGGGATATTTATACTCTGGGCGGGCCGGAAGACGTGGTGCATGTGTTGTTCGATGCAGCGTCACTGGCTTCTTATAATCTGGTTATTGACGATCTGCGTCATGCCCTGCAGCTTAGCAATGCCACGCAGGCATCCGGGTTTATGCTGCGTGACAATCAGGAAATTGCGGTACAGACCGGCCTGTTTCTAAGTACGGTTGAGGATGTAAAAGATCTTATCGTGGGCGTCGATAACGGCAGACCCATTTATTTACGCGATGTGGCCGAGGTGCGGCGCGGGCCGGATCAACCTGAAAACTACAGCTGGTTTGGCACCGGCCCTGCGGCAGCAGCAAAAGGCATTCAGCTTAAGGGTGAGTTTCCGGCAGTCACGATTGCTGTGGCCAAACAGCCGGGCACCAATGCCGTCGAGATTGCCGATCAGATCATCGAGCGGGTCGAACAACTCAAAGGTATTTTTATTCCCGATGGCGTATATGTGACCGTGACCCGCAACTATGGCCTTACAGCGGATGCCAAATCAAAACAACTGATCGGAAAATTACTGTTCGCCACCAGCTTTGTGGTGCTGCTGGTGCTGTTTGCGCTGGGCTGGCGTGAAGCGTTTATTGTCGGCATGGCGGTGGTGATCACACTGGCAATTACCTTATTTGCTTCCTGGGCATGGGGCTTTACCCTCAATCGGGTATCGTTGTTTGCGCTGATTTTTTCCATCGGCATTCTGGTGGACGATGCCATCGTGGTGGTGGAGAATATTCACCGGCACATGCAACTGGGCGGCAAGTCCTTAACCGAGTCGATTCCGCTGGCGGTGGATGAAGTGGGCGGGCCGACGATTCTTGCCACCTTTACCGTGATCGCAGCATTGTTGCCGATGGCGTTTGTGACCGGCCTGATGGGGCCGTACATGAGTCCGATCCCGATCAATGCCAGCATCGGTATGTTGATTTCATTAGCGGTGGCCTTCATCGTCACACCGTGGATGGCGAATCGTGTTTTACGCAACTCAATGCAACATGCAAACGCTGAAGCAAAAAGCGGATTTTTCCAGCGTCGTTTCAGCGCTTTTATCCGCCCGTTTTTGCAGGGTAGTGCCGGACGTCGCCGACGTTATCTGTTGTTGTTAAGCATCGTTGTTTTGTTACTGGCTTCGGTGGGGCTGGTAGTGAGCAAGCATGTGGTGTTAAAGATGCTGCCGTTCGATAACAAGTCCGAGTTTCAGGTGGTGGTGGACATGCCTGAAGGCACCACGGTTGAACAGACTGCGCGGGTGATGGCGGCGCTGGGTCAGCGTATTGCGCAGACACCGGAAGTGACCGACTATCAGGTTTATGCCGGTGGCGCGTCACCGATTAATTTTAACGGGCTGGTGCGCCAGTATTATCTGCGTCGGGGTGCGAATGTCGGTGATATTCAGATCAACTTGTTAGATAAGCACGAGCGCGAACGGCAGAGCCATGAAATTGCACGCAGCTTGCGCGCGCCCCTGCAGGCCATCGGGCAGCGCTTCAATGCGAATGTGAAAATTGTTGAAGTACCGCCGGGACCGCCGGTGATGTCGCCGCTGGTAGCGGAAGTCTATGGCCTTAATGATCAGGGGCAGCGTCTGGTCGCGCAGGAAGTCCGGGCGGTGTTCGAACAGACGCCGGACGTAGTGGATGTCGATGATTCTATCGAAGCTGAAGCGCCGAAACTGATCATCAGGGTCGATCAACAAAAAGCCGCGCTGAACGGCGTCAGTCAGCAGCAAATTGTCACCACCCTGTCGGCGGCCTTAAACGGTGAGGATGCCAGTTATCTGCATGTGGGCAATGTGAAATATCCGTTGCCCCTGCGACTCGAATATCCGGTGGCATCCAAGGCGCGGGTGGATGATTTGCTCGCACTCAGAGTGCGTAACCGGGACGGCAGACTGGTGGCGCTGGCCGATATTGTGCAATTTATCGACAGCCGACGCGAACATGCGATTTATCACAAGGATTTGCTGCCGGTGGCGTTTGTGACTGCGGATATGTCCGGTCCGCTGGACAGCCCTTTATATGGCATGTTTGAAATGATGGCTGAGATCGAGGGCAAGGTATTTTCGCATGGTGGCCAGCTTGAGCAATATCTGATTTCGCCACCAGCCAATCCTTACCGCTACAGCATGAAGTGGGACGGGGAATGGCAGATCACTTATGAAACCTTCCGTGACATGGGCATCGCCTACTCGGTCGGCCTGTTGCTGATCTACCTGCTGGTGGTCGGTCAGTTCCGCTCCTATATCGTACCGCTGATTATTATGGCGCCGATCCCGCTGACTATTATCGGCGTAATGCCGGGCCATGCGCTGCTCGGGGCGAAATTCACCGCGACTTCGATGATCGGCATGATTGCGCTGGCCGGGATCATTGTGCGCAACTCCATTTTGCTGGTGGACTTCATCAATCAGCAGGTGGATGAGGGCGTGGCCTTTGCCGAGGCGGTGATTCGCGCCGGTGTAGTGCGGGCGAAACCGATTACCCTGACCGGGCTGGCGGCAATGCTGGGCGCATTTTTTATTCTCGATGATCCTATCTTTAGCGGTCTGGCGATATCCCTGATCTTCGGCATTCTGGTGTCCACCGTGCTGACACTGGTGGTCATTCCGGTGATGTACTATGCCTTTATGCGCAGGCGGTTTGAAACCGCAGAGCAGGAACTTTAGGCTGTCATTCCCCGCTGTTTGTAGCGAAAATCTGTAGGTACGGCTTCAGCCGTACAAATTCGAAGTCACCTCTCAGCCGATTCACTCGCACCCGTTCGATTGAAATCGAACCTACAGGGAAGCGTCTCTGTCGATACAAGGTACGGCTTCTACCCTTCGGGCACTATGAGCCGTAGCTATTCATGCTGCCCGAAGGCTAAATTAAGCGATCCAGATCCCCGGTCATTTGTTTAACAGCGATTATTATGCAGGTGCGCCTCAGTCCCTTCGGTAGTTTATCGGTGTATGGTGGACTCCGCCCACCATGACTACGCTCATACATCCCCAGCTGAGTGAGCCAGGTTGACCTAATGGCGGTTTAAGTTTGCTGCAATCCTTGGTACTATCGCGATCTTAAGTTTTACCAATATAGCCATAGATAAAGATTATCTCTAAAGGGATAGATGGCAGCCAATGTGGAGGCGTAATGGCCGATAGAAGATTACAGGTTTTTCAGACCGTTGCAC
>CAZIJT010000179.1:0-4702 GCA_964539595.1 uncultured Thiohalophilus sp.
AGGCGAACATGTGCGGCTGAAGCCGCACCTACGATGTTGCTTCGCAGCAAGCTGCGGGGAATTAAACCCACGCGGAGATTAAATCCCAGAGAGATTAATAATGGGGCGGAACCTCATCCTCCGGCCTCGCCCCCGCGCCCCCGGCTCCATCAGCCGCCATCAGACTCAGACGCGCATCCAGCCCCTCGACTGTGGCCAGTAGTCGGTCAATTTGCGCCTGCTGATCGGTGATGATCTCATTCAGCTCGGTGATGTTGTGTTCCTGAAAGGCCAGCCGAGACTCCAGCTCTACTATTTGTTCTGTGATCTGAGGGTCTGTTTTCATGCTATTTCACTACTAAGTTTTTTTCTCTCGAGCCGATAAAGAAGGGGGATACACAACACCTGTAAACACCATACTATCATTAACGGAAAAAAATGAGCCAGCCTGCCAGCCTCGAACAACTCAAACCGTCTGATCTGCCTTCGCCACCACAGGCCGCCTTACAGATCCTGCGCGCCTGCTCTCAGGATGATGTCAGCAGCACCGCACTCTCGGTATTAGCCGAAAAAGATCCAGTGCTTACCGCCGAACTGCTACGGGTAGTCAACACGCCTTTTTTTGGCCTGTCGCGCAAGGTGCAATCACTGAGTCATGCGGTCACCATTCTCGGCCAGCGCACCCTGCGCAATCTGGTGCTCTGCCTGTCGGTGCGCGATGCGATTGGCAAAGATGCGATCCCCGGCCTCGACACCAGCGCCTATTGGGAAGACTCCCTGCGCCGCGCAGTCAGTGCAAAGCTACTCGCGCCTCAGCTCAAACAGGATCCAGACGACTGTTTTACCGCCGGTCTGCTACAGGACTTTGGCCTGTTGGTACTATTCTATCTGCGCCCGGAAATGGCCATACACTGGGATGAGCTGCGCGGCCTTGATCCCGAGGCACGGCTGGAGGCTGAGCAGCAATATTTCGATCTCAGTCACACCGAGGTGATCATGCTACTGGCGAATGCATGGGACTTGCCCGACGAACTGGGACAGGTGCTGGGCAGCCATCATGACTGTCACAAGCTTGAGGCCGATGACCCCTATCTGCCACTGTGCCAGATCCTCTATTGTGCCGACTGGATGAACACCATTTTCAGTGCCGCTGATAAATCTACGGTGCTCGAACACGCCCGACAACTGCTGCAGGAGTATTGCGGCATGAGCGAAGAAGACATCAGCACCTGTCTTAGCACCCTCGCAGAAGAAATGGAGCTTGCTGCTAACTCTCTGGGACTCCAGATCGAATCCCAGCCCGACTTCGAACAGATCATGCGGGATACCAATGTCAAACTGGCCGAAGCCAATCTCAGCTATCAGGAGCTCACCTGGAAACTGGAGCAAACCCTGAAAGAGCGTGATGCGCTGGCCGCCGAACTGGAAGCTGAACTACAACTGGCACGCGAAATCCAGGAAAGTCTGCTCCCAAAAGAGCTTAGCGATGACTTTCCGATCACCGGTCTAAATGTTTCTGCTCGCCAGCTGTCTGGTGATTTTTATGATTACTTTGTTCTCAAGGATGGGCGTATTTATTTTAATCTTGCCGATGTCTCCGGCAAGGGCGTCTATGCCGCCCTGTTGATGGCCAAGACCAGTAGTCTGTTTCATTGTCTCGGCAAACATATTCACCAGCCCGACAAGCTACTCGCACACATCAATAACGAACTCTGCGAAACCGCTATCCGCGGCATGTTCGTCACCATGATCGCGGGGATTTATAATCCGAAAACTGGCCGCGTGCAAATGGCCAATGCTGGCAACCCACCGGCGTTGTTAATTCGCCCAGGCCGCAAGGTGCAATCCATCGAGGCCACCGCCTCACCCTTAGGTATTCTGCCCAACGTCCCCTTCCCGTTGGCAGCGGAAATTCAACTGGGTGAAAAAGACTGTCTCTATCTTTTCTCTGATGGGGCAACCGAGGGTTACCTGGAGGAAGGCGGGGAAATGCTGGGACTTTCTGGTTTGCTAAAACTGATCATGTCCTTGCACAAGCTGGCGCCCAAAGATCAATTACAGGCTATTGTCGAGAAATTCAGCGCCGCGTCGGCTACGCTACATGATGACATTACCATTATGTTGATTGAGGGAAAAACAAGTGGTTCCACTAGCCATGAGTAAACCTGTCGCCCAACGAAAATTCAGTTCGGACAGTATCGAGCTGAAAGCTATCCGCGACTGGCTACACAATATTCTGCAACAACAGCACTATTCTGAAAACACTATCAATGATGCCATCCTTGCCATCAATGAGGCCTGCATGAATATTATTCAACATGCCTACTATGGACAAACCGACGGCAAAATAATTATCGAAGTTTTTCAGGATGCTGATTTTCTCACTTTTCACCTTACAGATTTTGCGCCACCGGTCGATATAAGTACCTGCCATCCACGCGATCTTGATGAGCTCCGTCCTGGTGGTCTTGGCCTGCATATTATCCGTTCAATAATGGATGAAATGCAGTCGCTAAAACCACCCAATAATGCGGGTAACCTGCTCGAACTAAAAATGAACATTCACAAACAAACTGGACAGGGATAACTATGGAATGCACGACGCGCACAGAAAATGGCTTTACGATTATTGCACTCTCAGGTGAAGTGGATTTACACCACTCACCCAAGGCACGCGAAATTATTCTCAAATATCTGGGCAACAAGGAGAGCGTGCTAGTCGATCTCGGAGCAGTGGCCTATATCGATAGCTCCGGTGTCGCCAGTCTGGTCGAAGGCTTTCAACATGCCCGCACTCATAAGCTAAAATTTGCCCTCATCGGCGTCAGTGATGCGGCCATGCAAATTTTACAACTGTCACGACTGGACAAAGTATTTCCCATTATTAACAGCGTCGCTGACGCCGATCAGCTTTAAGATGAACTACCCCGCTGCAAGCGGACGGGGTATCTGCGTATGTAGGTTCGGCTTCAGCCGTACCGGTACGGCTGAAGCCGAACCTACAATAGAACGTCGCTGCAAGCAGCAGGGAATCAAATCCACGCGGAGATTAAAATGAGCAACCCGGCACAAAACCCGGTTCTACGTCCTGCCATCCGCTTCGTCGAACACATTGGCCGGGTCACCGTTTCCGCTATCGAGGAACTCGGCTACGTCAGTAGTATGTTGCTGGAAAGTTTTTACTGGTTAATCTTTGGCACTCGACGACAACAACCCGTGCGCCTGCGCAGCATCTTTGCCGAAGCCATGCGCATCGGCGTTCATGCGGTTCCTATCATTACTATTATTACCCTGGCCATTGGCGTGATGATGGCCATACAGGGTATCCAGACCCTAAAAACATTTGGCGCGGAATCAAAAGTCATCGTCGGCATCGCGATTGCCATCACCCGTGAATTTGCCCCACTTATCGTTAGCATCATGGTGGCCGGGCGTTCCGGCTCCGCTATCACCGCACGCATTGGCACCATGCTGGAAACCCAGGAGATCGATGCCCTGCGTGTCATCGGCATCAACCCGGTACGCTACATTACTGCACCGCTGTTGCTGGCCACCATGATTTGTATTCCCGCGCTGACTATCCTCGGTGACTTTATGGGGCTACTAGGCGGAGGCCTGTATTCCATCATCGAGTTAAAAATTACTCTGCCGATCTATTTTGAACGTTGTGCCGCCGTACTTTCATGGAACGACATCAGTCAGGGTCTGATCAAAAGTCTGGTGTTCGCCGCAATCATCGTGCTGGTCTCGGTCAGCAATGGCTTTCAGGTAACCGGCGGCGCGGAAGGGGTGGGTCGCGCCACCACCCGTTCTGTAGTCATGTCGCTAACCTTCATCGTTATTGCCGATATGATTTTCACCTACTTCCTTAACTTTGCCTGACTATCATGCCTGCTACCAGTAACAGTGAATACGCTATCGAAGTTGAGCATCTGGATGCCCATTATGGTGAGCGTCAGATCCTCAGCGATATCAGCCTCAATGTATGCACGGGCGAGATCATGGTCATCATGGGTGGCAGTGGCTCAGGCAAAAGTACTCTGCTGCGCCACCTGCTCGGACTCAACACGCCAACTCGCGGCAGCATCAAACTGCTCGGCAACGATATTACCCATATCAGCGAACAGGAGATGTTCGAGTTGCGTAAAAAAATGGGCGTGGCCTTTCAGGGTGGCGCGCTATTTGGTTCGATGACGGTAGAAGAAAACGTGGTGTTGCCGCTATACGAACACACCCGGCTGGATGAAAACACCATGCGCATTATGGGGCGGATGAAACTCGAAGTCGTCAACCTTGCGGGCTTCGAACACCTGATGCCCTCCGAGCTGTCTGGCGGCATGATCAAACGCGCGGCACTGGCACGCGCCATTGTGATGGATCCATGCCTGCTATTTTTTGACGAACCTTCCGCCGGTCTGGATCCGGTCGCCGCAGTTGAGCTGGATGAACTGATCCTGCGCCTGCGTCAGGTAATGAACATTACCATTGTCGTCGTTACCCATGAACTGGAAAGCGCTTTTAAAATTGCTGATCGGATCACCGTGCTGGATCAGGGTGTGATTCTAATCACCGACACGGTCGAGGCGGTGCGCAACTCGGACAACCCGCGCATACAAAGTCTGCTTAACCGCCTGCCACGAGATGATGCGATTGATACCGATGAATATATGGAACGACTAACGGGAAGATAACTAGCGCTAAGCAACAGGGACTTAAACCCTGA
>CAZIJT010000180.1:0-4694 GCA_964539595.1 uncultured Thiohalophilus sp.
GATAGTGCCCGTCCTCACCGGCGGGCAGTTTTATTTTAAATAATATAGTTAAGGAGGCACGACCATGAAAATGGTAATGGCAATTATTAAGCCTTTCAAACTTGACGATGTGCGTGAAGCTTTGTCCGAAATTGGGGTACAGGGTATTACGGTCACCGAGGTCAAGGGTTTTGGGCGTCAGAAAGGGCACACCGAGTTGTATCGTGGTGCGGAATATGTGGTTGATTTCTTACCCAAGGTAAAGATTGAAGCCGTGATCAAAGATGATCTAGTGGATCAGGTTATCGAAGGTATTTCCAAGGCAGCCAATTCCGGCAAAATCGGCGATGGCAAAATTTTTGTCTCAGCCATTGAACAGGCAGTGCGTATTCGTACCGGTGAAGCCGGCGAAGAAGCATTGTAAGTCTGGGGGAGTTAATAATGGAAAATCAAATTTTTCAATTGCAGTACGCCATGGACACCTTTTACTTTTTGGTAATGGGTGCTTTGGTTATGTGGATGGCAGCAGGTTTTGCCATGCTCGAAGCGGGTCTTGTACGCGCTAAAAATACAACAGAAATTTTAACCAAGAACGTGGTGTTGTTTGCCATTGCCTGTACCGCTTATCTGGTCGTCGGTTATGACATCATGTACGGTGGTGGCATTTTCCTTGCCGGTATCGACGGTGGTGATACGCTGGTTAAAGATGCGTTAGCGGCTTCTGCTGAAAATGGTTTCGAAGGTGGTTCGGTTTACGCCGGTGCCTCTGACTTTTTCTTCCAGGTGGTGTTCGTTGCAACCGCGATGTCGATTGTTTCTGGCGCGGTCGCTGAGCGTATGAAGCTGTGGGCATTCCTGGCTTTTGCCGTGGTCATGACCGCGTTCATCTATCCGATGGAAGGTAACTGGACATGGGGTGGTGGTTCGGTGTTTGGTCTGTACAGTCTGGGTGATGACTTCGGTTTCCTTGATTTCGCGGGTTCCGGTATCGTGCATTTAGCCGGTGCAGCAGCAGCGCTTGCCGGTGTTCTGGTACTGGGCGCACGTAAAGGCAAGTATGGCGCGAATGGTCAGATCAATGCGATTCCGGGTGCTAACCTGCCAATGGCAACTTTGGGTACCTTCATTTTGTGGATGGGCTGGTTCGGCTTCAATGGCGGTTCGGTTCTGAAACTGGGTGACATGGCCAGTGCTAATGCGGTTGCCATGGTATTCCTGAATACCAATGCAGCGGCTGCCGGTGGCGTGATTGCCGCGTTGATTGTTGCCCGTATGTTGTTCGGTAAAGCAGATTTAACCATGGCCTTAAATGGCGCGTTGGCCGGTCTGGTCGCGATTACCGCAGGTCCTGATACACCGACTCCGCTGATGGCCACTATCATCGGTTCGATTGGTGGCATCATTGTGGTGTTCTCTATTATCACCCTTGATCGGATGAAGATTGATGATCCGGTCGGTGCGATTTCCGTTCATGGTGTGGTTGGCATGTGGGGTCTGTTGGCCGTACCGTTGACCAATGATGATGCGACCTTTGGTGGTCAAATCGTCGGTCTTCTGACTATCCTGATCTGGGTCTTCGGTGCCAGCTTTATCACCTGGATGATTATCAAGGCGGTGATGGGTGTGCGAGTCAGTGAAGAAGAAGAGTTCGAAGGTGTGGATCTGGCCGAGTGCGGTATGGAAGCCTATCCAGAATTCACTGGAGCACATGGTTCTGGCAAATAAGTAGTCCTGTCAAAACGATGAAGAACGGGCGCTTTATGCGCCCGTTTTTTTGTCTGTGAATTTTGTTATTTCGTGCAGGGTGTCGGAGTCGCGGAAGCGACTCCGACACCTGCCTGTGAAAAATAACTAAAAGTTCTTTGCGTTCTCTGCGCCTTAGCGTCTTTGCGTTGAAATTTTGCCAAGTTCTTGTACTCTATCCTGATGACGACATTAAACGTTATCGATCTGGCCGTGCTGGATATTCATCCCGCAAGCTTTAGCCTGCAAGCCGGTGAATGCGTGGGTTTGAGTGGGCCATCCGGTGAAGGCAAGTCACTATTGTTACGCGCGATAGCCGATCTGATTCCGCATAGCGGAAACGTTGTGCTGGATCATGATGACTGCAATACGATTCATCCTCCTCAATGGCGGCAGCGGGTCGGATTATTGCTGGCCGAGAGTCACTGGTGGTCGGATCGCGTCGGCGATCACTTTCCCATCCGTGATATAGATAAAGTAAGCGCGCTGGGTTTTGATGAGACGGTGTTTGACTGGCAGGTGTCGCGCTGTTCCTCGGGCGAAAAACAACGTCTGGCGTTACTGCGCTTATTGGCCAATCAGCCGCAGGTATTGTTACTGGATGAGCCCACCGCCAGTCTCGATCCTGATAGCGTGGCACGGGTTGAATTGATGATAAAAACTTATCGTCAACAAACGAATAGCCCGGTGTTGTGGGTCAGCCATGATCCCGTCCAACTGACACGGGTGGCAGATCGGCAGTTGCGACTGGAACATAAAAAATTGCAGGTGCTGGCGGCATGAGTGTGATTCATTTGAGCATGCTGGATCTGGGGTTGGCGGCACTGCTGGTATTGTTATTGGCCGTATTGTCATTTGCTATGCGCTTACAATTAGAGTGGCAGATTTTAATTTCAGCCACGCGTACTACTGTGCAACTGTTGCTGATCGGGCTGGTGTTAAAATCGTTGTTTGCCAGCAGTAATTTATTATGGATCAGCCTGATGGCCTTTGTCATGCTGGCCGTGGCCGGACGGGAAGTCATGCAGCGGCAGAAGCGCGCATTTCGAGGCTGGTGGGGCTATGGCCTGGGTACGCTGTCGATGTTTGTGTCCTCTTTTGCCACCGCCATCTTTGCCCTGCTGGTGGTGCTGGGTACCGAACCCTGGTATCAACCACAATATTCTATTCCGCTATTAGGGATGATGCTGGGCAATACCATGAATGGGGTGGCACTGGCATTAGACCGATTAACCTCTAGTGCCTGGGAGCAACGTGCGGTGATTGAAACCCGTTTAAGTCTGGGACAGGACTGGCATGAAGCCATCCGTGATATCAGCCGTGATAGTCTACGCACCGGCATGTTACCGATAATCAATGCGATGGCCGCCGCCGGTATTGTCAGCCTGCCGGGGATGATGACCGGGCAGATCCTCTCGGGGACGCCACCGCTGGAAGCGGTGAAGTACCAGATTTTGATTATGTTTATGATTGCGGCCGGTACTGGCTTTGCCACCGTGATCGCAACCTGGCTGGGCGCGCGGCGTTTGTTTGATACACGTCAACGGCTAAGTCTTTATCGGTTGTCGAATTCCGGGGTAGAATGAAGCTTGACTAATCTCAGGGACAGGATAATGAAACGAAGTTTATTTTATGGTGCATTGTTATTTTTTCTTGGCCTGCCGATAGCGCAGGCGGAAATCTATAAATGGGTAGACGATAACGGCCAGATTCATTACAGCGAAAAGCCGCCCGAAAAAAAGCGTGCAGCAACCGAAATTCGGATTCGAACCTATGCCCCGCAAGCGCCCTTGGTTAGCCCCGAGCAACGCAAGCAACAGCGAGATAATCTGCTTCGTGCGTTTGCAGAAGAGCGCGAGCTGCGTAATGACGCTAAAGCTAAAAAAGAACAAAAAATGGCGCAAAACCAGAAAAATTGTCTCCACGCCCGAGACCGACTTAAGAATTATGAACGTGCAACCTCGCTGTATGATCTCGATGAAAAAGGTGAGCGAGTTTATCTTTCCGATGCGCAGCGCAGCAGTGCCGAGACAAATCTTAAAAACCAGATCAGCAAGTGGTGTAGGTAAGTTAAATGATTACGATTGGTCATGAATATGAATTAGATGTGGTGAAAGCCGTAGAGTTCGGCTTTTTCCTGAATGCGGAAGATCTTGGCGAGGTATTATTGCCGAGCAAGTTTGCCCCGCCCGGTTTAATGGTCGGTGATTACCTTGTGGTCTTTCTTTATCGGGATTCCGAAAACAGACCGGTGGCTACCACCCAGACACCAAAGGCCTGTGTAGGCCAGTTTGCCTATTTGAATGTGGTGGCCAACACTGATGTAGGCGCTTTTCTGGACTGGGGGCTGGATAAAGATGTGCTGGTGCCATTTTATGAACAACACCGGCCAATGGAAGTTGGGCATTCTTATTTAGTTTATTTATATCTCGATAAGAACGATGGGCGTATCGTCGCCTCTTCTAAAATTGATAAATTTCTTGATGATGAAGAGCTGCATGACTTTACTCCGCAACAGCCGGTGAAACTGATTATCGCCAATAGCACCGACCTGGGTTACAAAGCAATCATCAATCACGGCCACTGGGGCGTGTTGTATGAAAGTGAGGTTTTTCAGCGCCTGAGCTTCGGACAGAGCATCGATGGTTTTATCAAACGTATCCGCCCGGATGGAAAAATTGATTTAAGCTTGCAGGGCGGCAAGGAAACCCGCGACAAGTATACCGAGATTATTCTGGATTACTTAAACAAACAGAATGGTTTTGCCGGTGTGCATGACAAGTCCGATCCAAAATTGATTTCAAAACTCTTTGGCATGAGCAAAGGCGCGTTTAAAAAGGCCATTGGTGGCTTGTATAAGCAGAAAATCATTAGCATTAAAAAGGACGGCATTCGTCTACTTGAACAGCCTGAGAAGGAATCAACGCGGGTGGCTAATGCAGATAACATCTGGAATAAAAGAAAGAAATAGC
>CAZIJT010000181.1:0-4665 GCA_964539595.1 uncultured Thiohalophilus sp.
CAACCCGTTGTTCATCACCTAAGTGAATCTGAAACGCCTCAAGAACGCTATGCACACATGGCACGTATTGAACGCCAGATTGAAAACGGTGACAACGTGAGTGATGAATTACGCAAACAACTGGAATGCTACCAGCAAGGACATGAATATCGATCAATGAAGATGTTCTTTGAAGATTTTGACCTCTCGATAGATCGAGAGGCCAAATAACACCGCTGCGCTAACAGCGGATATCAACAACAAGATGTGGGGAAACACAAATATGAACCAAGAGACCGTTCCTGTCAACAGTATTGCGCCGCTCACCAACGTGGCGCGTTTTATGTCAGCCATCGAGCTGGCTATCAGCAGGCCATCGCACCTGCCCGGCATGATCTCATTTTATGGGCCATCCGGTTACGGCAAAACGTCAGCCGCCGCCTTTGCGGTCGCCAAATACAATGCCTATCACGTTGAATGCAAATCTGCCTGGCATAAAAAAGCCTTCTTATCCAACATCCTCAAAGAAATGAATATGGCTCAGGGGAAAACCATCCCGGACATGGTGGATCAAATCGCCGAGCAGCTCTCGTTATCTGGACGGCCTCTCATCATTGATGAGTTTGATCACATCGTCCACAAAAAGAGCGTGGAACTGGTGCGCGATATCTATGAAGGCTCGCATGCACCGATTATTTTAATCGGTGAAGAGCACCTTGAAAATCACCTGGCTCATTGGGAACGATTTCATAACCGCATATTGAAATGGGTGCCTGCTGAACCGGCCAGCATGAATGATGCTTTTTTATTACGACAGCTTTACTGCCCCAAAGTTGATGTGGGCGATGACATTTTGAAACAGATCGTCGATGTCACTAAAGGTTGCACTCGCCGCATCTGCGTCAATCTGTACAACGTGCAAAGCCACGCCATTGAACAAGGGCTGGATAAAATATCGCTCAGTGAGTGGGGCAACAAGGAATTCTATACCGGGCGGGCACCGGTACGGAGGGTTACATAAATGGCGGCCAAGAAAACCCAGCGCAAACAGGCTCATTTAAAAGCCCGGCATGGTTTCCTGACCCACCGTGATGCCATCTGGGCAGCTATTCGTGAGCTGAAGAAATTCACCTACCTTGAGATTGAACACAAGGTCAACGGTGATTCATCAAAGGGAGCCGCAGTTAAAACCAATGTCAGCACCGACACCATTCGAACCTATGTCCGAGGGCTAACTAAGGCTGGTTATATTCAGGAAATTGAAGGCCAGCCCAATCGAAAAGATCCACGCGCACGGTACACCAGCAAACGCTGGGCATTAATAAAAGATGTCGGGGTCGATTCCCCACGCGTGACTCGTGAAGGTGTCCCTGTGACACAAGGACGCGCACGGGAACAGATGTGGAAAACGATGAAGATACTCGGTGATTTCAACTGGCGTGAGTTGATGGCGACTGCCTCAACCAGTGAGGTTGTCTTAAAAGAACTGGATGTAAAGGACTATATAAAACATCTCCATAATGCGCAGTACATACGACGCAGCCAGCATCATCAACCGGGATCACCGACACGTTACCGTTTTATACAAGCCCGATACACCGGCCCACTCGCACCCATGATTCAACGGGTCAAGCAGGTGTTTGATCCAAACCTTGGCAAGGTCGTCTGGCCAAAGGGCGGTGAATCATGAATGCGCTTAAAAAGGCACAAGCAAGCTGGGGTGATGAATTGCCTGTCTGGGTGGCGGTGATGGCTGAGCAGTGTGATGCCACATCACAAAAGAAGGTGGCCGATATGATGGTGTATTCGCCGTCTACCATCAGTCAAGTCCTGGCCAATAAATACGCGGGGGCATTAAGTGCGGTTGAACAGGCTGTTAACGGGGCGTTTTTATCCGTCACGGTCAACTGCCCGGTACTCGGCGAATTGCCTGCCCATCATTGTCTTGAAAAGCAACGCCAACCCTATGCCGCGACGAATTCGAGCCGCGTCATGCTTTATAAACTCTGCCACGGCAGTTGCCAACATAGTCGAACAGGAGGAAATCATGAGTAACATTGCCTTTGTATCCGTATCAACACGTAAAAATCAAAATAGGCTCATTGTTGATCAAATGCTTTATGTTCGTAATGCACTGGATTGGCTGATAAGTGAAGGCTATACGGTGTTGTCTATTCATCTCGAAACACGAAATCCATTAATACAGATACAGTCCTGCAAGCATTGTGATCAATTGCAGGGAGCGACGAAGATTCGCAGGAACGGTTCAACAGGTAGAGAAATCACAATGGCCACATCAGTATGTTTTTGTCAGGTCGAGTGGGTCGTACATTAACAGGAGGGAGAAAATGAACTGGATAATCGCAGGTGGTTTCGTTGGATGCATCTATCTCATGCTGTTCGCTATGTTAAAGGCAGGCAGCCTGGCAGATGAACAAAGTCAGCGGTTTTTTGATGAGCTGAAACGAAAAAAACGTAGTAAGCCGAAAAACGCTGAGGTGACTTACTCATCAAGGATATCACAATGAGCCGGGCTATCAGCAAAGATGATCTGCTGGCAGCACTGAGGCGGCATGTCGGTAAGCACAATGGCATCACTGGAAAGAATCTTGTTGAAGAGATTATTCAGGCAAGCACCGATCCTGTCGCTGAACGTAACCTACGGCAACTGGTCAGCGAGCTGCGCATGGAAGGTCATCACATCTGCGCCCATCCAGCCACTGGCTATTTCATTGCACGGACAGAGTCGGAACTCGACCAGACCTGTGAGTTTTTATATGAACGTGCAATGGCCTCGTTAGCGCAGGTCTCGCGCATGAAAAATGTATCGCTGCCTGATTTACGTGGCCAGCTTAAATTACCAACATAGGAGAAGTAACAATGGCTAAAAAACCACGCCCCATCCCAGATGGGTATATGAAAGATGCGCAAGGCAAACTGGTTCCTGACGATATGGTCAGAGACATTGATAAAAAGCGTGATGCAATAGTGCGCAGCATTGTCGTTGAGGCAAAGCGGGTGCGCGATGAGATTGCGACGTTCAAGACTGGGACATTAGAGCAGATTGAAGCCTTCATCCAGTTATCGGGTAAACAGTATCAGGTCAAGATGGGAGGAAAGAAAGGCAACGTTACCCTGCAGAGCTATGACGGCAAATTCAAAATTCAACGCGCCATTAGTGAATACCTGGTATTCGACGAACGCCTGCAGGTAGCCAAGCAGTTGATTGATGATTGTATTCATGCCTGGACAGAAGGCAGCCGCTCTGAAATTCAAGTTCTGATCAATGATGCATTTCAAGTTGACAAGGAAGGCCGCGTTAGCACCTCACGGATCCTCGGACTGAAGCGGCTCAATATTACTGATCGCAAATGGCAAAAAGCGATGCGGGCTATCAACGACTCGATGCAGGTGGCAGGCAGCAAAACCTATATCCGGATTTATGAACGTGTCGGCGACACAGATGAATACAAGCCGATCTCATTGGACGTGGCAGCGCTATGACGGCCACACATAACCGGGTCAAAACAGAGCTGTGCCCTTATGTGGATGCGCCCTGGGCACACCACTTACCCGGTGGAAAGTTTGACTGGGCATGGCGGGTTTCACGCCCATCAGGCGACAGCATCACCGGCGCACTCAAAGGCAAGAAGGCCGATGCGATACGTAGGGTTAAAGATGTTGCAAAACGCATGCAGAAAATTGCCGTTGGGACGGGTAGCTATGGTGTGTTCAGAATTAAAAATGAAGGGTAGCCATGTATCCATTATCACGTTGGTGGTGTGTTTCATGTTCGCTGCCTGCGGCGGTGGTGAAGACTATGAATCAACTGATGAAGCCGGTTGCCCAGACCCAAGAATGATACCGGGCACGCCAATAATTGAAGACAGGTGCAGTAGTGACTCAGCTGAAAACACACCACAAATTTGAATGTCCGCACTGCCATTCGACCACGCAGTTAATCATCGGTGGCCCCGATGGAAGTTGCAAAACAGCTTGCAACACCTGTCAGGATTGCGGGCAGTCTTGGCGGTTTGTGTTTAATGAAAATCATCAGATAACAGGGCATGAGCCCTGCCGGAGAGAGTGTCGTGAGTAAACCAACAAAAGAACAATGGGATGAGGTAGCCGAAAAGCTGGATAGTCAATTCGATGGGGTTTATCTGCGTTGTGATGGCTATCTGGTCTATGCCACTCTCGGGCGCATGAAAATGAAGCTTGTAATATATGTTTATGTGAATGGTTATTTTAAAGGCGAATGGTACGGAAGGGATGATGAAATGTCAGAAGAGGCGCGACGGTTCTGGCGGCCTTCAGTTCGTGCACACTATCCAGCAAAGTACATCAAGTTTTATGAGAAGCTATATGGAAAACGCAAGTGCAAGAAAAAAGGAATCTATGACAAATACATATGGCCTTTTCACTGGTGGAATCGGCCACTCCCATTTATCCGACACCTGATCAAGTACAACGATAATATCGAAATCATTGATCGTGAGACCCATGTGACAGGAATCAAGGCACTGAAAGAAGAGGTGGCATAAATGAATCAGGAACAGTTAGAAGATTGGGCAGGCCGAGTAGTTCAGGATCTGCAGGAGTTTTGTGACGATGCCCAGGAGGCCGTAGGCCGCCCTGATGGCGAGGATCAGTTGTTAGGTGTGCGTGCCATGATTAAAGAATATG
>CAZIJT010000182.1:0-4567 GCA_964539595.1 uncultured Thiohalophilus sp.
AAAGAAACAACCAATATGGGGATGGAACATGACAAACATTGAAACCAGCAAATGTGAACAGAGCTGTGGTCCGATCGATCCTTCAGTAATCAGCCCGGTAATGCGTAATGTCTATGTCTATATTAGTAACACCCTGCTGGAAGAAGGCCGGATGCCGTCACTTGGAGAAGTCGCTGAGAAGACTGAACAATCATTGGAGGTAGTCAATCAGGTGCTCGACGCATTCGAGGGTGTTGCCGGAATCTATCGTGATCCATTTTTCAATAACGTCATTGCCTTTTATCCGGTCGCGGCTATTCCAACCATCCACAGGATCCTGCGTTTAGATAGCGGACGTATCGCATATTCGCCTTGCGCCATGGACGCACTGACGTTGGCGCCAACACTGGAACGTAAGTTAGACATTCGATCTGCGTGTAGATACTGTGACCATGAGATCTTGATTAGCTATAATGATGACGGTAGCAAAATTACCGGGCACACACCTGAAGATATCTGGATCTGGATCGAGGATCGGATCCCGGGCGATGCGCCCTACTACCTGGTCGTCTGCATCAATACCAATTTCTTCTGTTGCAAGGATCACCTCGATAAATGGAGAGCGGCAGAGACAACTATCCACAGTGGCAAACCCTACAGTCTGAGTGATGCATTTGCCGCATCGGACCGATGGTGTACATACAAGATGTATAAGCTGGTCGTTGAAGGACGGCCCTGGGGTGGCAAAGCTCTTGATCAGGTCTGAAAACCGCAGCCCAAAACCGGAGTTGGAACACAGACCTCGCTAATTTTAGGAAAACTCTGATTAATTACGCCATTCGTGGTGAGTCCTTCGGCAAACTCAGGACGAACGGAATTAATCAGAGTTTCCTTAGAAAGGATTATATTCTGGCCGCGATTTTTACGTGAATATTCCACCGGCTTTAACCGCTGGCATTGGGTTAAGACTAAAAGCTGTATTGATCAGCCATTCGGCCGATTAAAATTAGCCCAGAATCCATGTGAAATATCTGTCGTGTCTCGAATCCTATAACACCCCTGACCACCCGCTTTTGCTGGGCAAAAGCCCACTCTACGCGTCTATCATTCCCCCCCCAAATAGCAGCTGTTTCATTCTCTACAATTAAGTCACCGTTCGCCCTGATCCCTTCGGAGGCCTCAGGAGAACACCGTCGAAGGATAAACAGGACTAACTCCTCTGTCAGGATCTCTTTAATGTCCGCGGATTCATAAAAGATTAATTTTATTGACACATTGTTGTAAGAACAAAAACTAGATAATTACAAGTTGTACGTTGTCATGATTAGACCATTAAATCACACAGGGAGTAACTATAACTATGAGCATTACTAAAAAAACACTATTGGCAAGTCTAATGTTGCCACTAATATGGGGGGTCGCCACTGTTGCCACTGCCGCTCCGAAACAGTGTCGCGATCATAATGATGCACTGGAACAGGATGCAGGTATCCGTGAAATTGCAAACCTGCCTCTGCATTGGCTAGATAGTAAGCAAAACGGTAAAAGTAACCCGGAATCATGGGTACATTTTAAAATTCTCGGCTTAAATGATTTTCATGGACAACTTTCAACCGGCCGTAAGGTTGGTGGACGTCCAGTAGGTAGCGCCGCTGTTCTTGCAGCTTACCTGGAAGCAGCCGAAACCGAGTCAGAAAATGGAGCTTTCATCGTTCATGCGGGTGATCAGGTAGGTGCAACACCCCCTGTATCCGCCTTGCTACAGGACGAACCTTCAATTAGTTTTCTCAACATGATGGCGAATGACTATTGTGATGAATCGGATGACGATAAATCTGATGATGACAAATATCGCAACCGCAGGTCCCATCATAAAAAAAACAACGTCCGTCAACAGAAGTGCAATATTATCGGCACGCTTGGTAACCATGAATTCGATGAAGGCAGACAGGAAATGCTGCGCCTTATTAATGGTGGCAACTACGCGACCGGTTCGTTCCTCGAAGAAGAATATGAGGGCGCTGTTTTTCCGTATGTTTCAGCCAATGTTATTAATGATGCAACCAAAAAAGCATTATTAAAACCTTATGTCATCAGGCGCGTAAAGGGGATGAAGATTGCCTTTATTGGCGCCGTCCTGCAGGAAACGCCGACCATAGTTACACCAACAGGGGTGGCAGGCCTGAGCTTTATTGATGAAGCGGATGCTATTAACAGCTATATCCCTGAATTACACAGGCAGGGCGTGCATTCAATCATTGTGACCATTCACCAGGGCACACGTCAGCGCTACTATGGAGGCCCGACGGATGCAGAAACCGGGACTCTGAATGGCTCAATTGCCGACATTGTCAATCGTCTGGATGATGATGTTGATATTGTCATTTCCGGTCATTCCCATTCATTTACCAATGCCTTGATTCCAAACGCCAATGGTAAAAAAATTCTGGTAGTACAGGCCTTTTCACGCGGCACAGCCTTTGATGATATCGATGTTGCCATTGATCCACGCAGTCATGATATTGTAGAAAAAACTGCGCGCATCGTAACCACATATGCCGACATTGGACCTGGTTTGTCACCCGATAAAGATATCGCCCAGATGGTTGCCAAAGCTGAAGCCATGGTTGCACCCATGATAAGCAAAATCATTGGCGCGACAACTGCGGGTATTTCACGTAGCGCAAATGCAGCCGGGGAATCTCCACTGGGCAACCTGATTGCCGATGCCCAGCGTCACAAGATGGGAACTGACTTCAGCTTCATGAATGCGGGTGGCATCCGTGCGGACATTCCCACCGGTAATGTAACCTGGGGCGACCTGTTTACCGTACAGCCATTCGGCAATAACCTGGTCACAATGAATCTGACTGGCGCACAGATTGTGCAATTGCTGAACCAGCAATGGGCTGGCCAGCCTTATCCGCGCATTCTGAAAATCTCTGGTCTGACCTATACCTGGGATAATGCCCTGCCAGAAAACGATCGGATAGTTGAAGTACGCAAGGCTGATGGCAGTCTGCTGGATATGGCCGCAAGCTATTCAGTTACCGTCAATAGTTTCATCGCCGCCGGCGGGGATAAATATACCGTATTGACCGAAGGCACCAACCGTGTAATTGGAGCTAATGATCTGGATGCATTAATTGAACACATCAGCGCCATGCCACAACCCTTTAACGCTGTGATTGAAGGGCGCATTAGTCGTTTAAATTAGTCAACCGGCTAAATATTATAGGGGCTCATAAGAGCCCCTTTTTTTATTCAAAAATAATAGTGGCAGAACATTGTTTTCGCTACGTTATTATTTTAAAAATGGTGCCCGGGGCCGGAATCGAACCGGCACGGTGTTTCCACCGAGGGATTTTCTTACCCGCTATAGCTTTCGCTACTGTCATATAATATTTGTGGCATATGACATTTGTGGTCTGGACTTTCTCTTCACCTTATTCGTTAACACGAACTTAGGCAGGAGCCGTCAAGTCTCTACACTTTCAATGGAATGACCATGAAACTACACAAATATTCGCTTAATCAACTTACCCAATCTGTACTGGAATCCAGCTCACTCAGGCAGGTGTTAATCAAACTACATGTAGCGCCATACGGTGGAAATTACGAAACTCTAAAAAAAGCTATCGCTTTTTATAACCTGGGCATTTCGCATTTCCAAGGTCAGGCATGGAATAAAGGTACAAAGTTGTCAGCAAAATATTCTCTTGATGACTGTCTTCAAAATAAGCGGCCTATTCAATCTTACAAATTAAAAAACAGATTATTATGCAATGGATTGCTAATCGCTGTTTGTTCAAACTGTAAAAATGAGAGCTGGCTTAATCAGCCTATTCCACTGGAGCTTGACCATATTAACTGGAACAACAAAGACAACAGAATTAAAAATCTGCGCTTACTTTGTCCCAATCGCCACGCGCTTACTCCCACATACCGGAGTAAAAATCGCTCCAAAGCTTAGCTCGGGATTGCCACCAACTTAATGCTGAGGTTTCCCCGAATTTGACTCCATTCACACCAGTAGTTTCCTGACTGGGTGCTCAATTTTTTAAGTCCCTTGCGTCTACCAATTTCGCCACCCGGGCAGGGTGTGGACGATGCGTATTCTACAGAGTTTCAGCCTGATTTGGAAAGCAGAGAATGAATTTCAGCGCAGTAAATTGGGGGATATCGATTGTGTAGACTCAGCGACGCTGTTGGGCTTCGCTACGCTCAACCCAACCTACTTTGAACAGTGCGCCTGAAGGCGCACCTACAGGGCTATGGGAAATTATAATAAGGGGATTCAAAAGAATTTGGAGGCTGAGGGCGGAATCGAACCGCCGTCCACGGCTTTGCAGGCCGCTGCATAGCCACTCTGCCACCCAGCCGGTCTTGTTATTGTACTCTTTACAACTAAGTACAACTATAAAAAAACCCCGGTTGAACCGAGGCTTTTGGAACTTGGAGCGGGAAACGAGACTCGAACTCGCGACCCCGACCTTGGCAAGGTCGTGCTCTACCAACTGAGCTATTCCCGCCTGAAAGAAGCTGCGTATTTTAGCGATGTCGCCTGTTATGTCAAGAAATTTCCTCA
>CAZIJT010000183.1:0-4531 GCA_964539595.1 uncultured Thiohalophilus sp.
CAGGTCATCCTGTCTTGAAAATATAGGGTGGGCAATGCCCACCCTACAGTAACGTATATGTCGAACAGGTCATCCTGTCTTGAAAATATAGGGTGGGCAATGCCCACCCTACAGTAACGTATATGTCGAGCAGGTCATCCTGTCTTAAAGTATGTAGGGTGGGCACTGCCCACCAAACCACGTAACCAAGTCCATCCCCACCTGCGACCTAACATTTTTCGATTAAGACTGAATTTTATACCTTCACCGATAAATAGATCGATGCCATCAATCTCTCCTGCTCTCAATAATTCCAGTAAAACGGCCATCCAGTAATTTTCAAACTTCTCCAACGCAGCTATCCAGGCATAGAGATCCTGATTTTGAACGGCCAATATAAATTCATCACTCGCCAGCAAGCTCTGTTCTGATTTATCGATAACTAATTTATTGTTGATACTGATCGTTTTTCCCGGACATCCACACCAGCCTCTCAATGCATCGAGCAGCTCACCCTGACCTGACACATTATCCCATCCGCTCGTTGGCGTCTGCGGCAAGTCACCTTCACCCCATAGCCAGAGACTGTTGACCGGCAACTTCCCCTGCTCTTCACGCCGTTGGGTTAAAGGATGTGCAAACAACAACATTTGAATTTCGTTTTGTATGCGTTGCCAGTAACTGCCGTGTTTTCCCTGTGCAAGATTGTTCCCAATTGGCTGGCCAACCAGCTTCATCAACGGCATTGTCTTTATTACGGGTGGTTGCGCCAGTTTCATTAACCAACGATGGGGAGTCAATACGTCAAGTGACCAGTCCTCCTCAGTAAAATGTGTATTGATACTTGCAGCAAGTTCGCGTGCTTCATCTATCGAAAGCGCCAGTTCTTCATGCGCAAGTAGTACCGCACTGTTTAAATCTGGCTGGATATAAACCGGATCGGCGCATAAATAGAAAACCTTTTTTCCATCTGCCGCCGAAAATTGTTTGTGGCGCAGTTCAGCTGCCGATATTTTTTCAAGTTGAAACAGGGAGGCGAGTCCGCCATGCCAATCGTACACATTAACGGATGATTTTTTTGCACGTAAAAGAAAACGTTGCAGATTTTTTAATGCGGGGATATCACACTCAGGAAGATGTTTGACTGCTTCCATTAATCCCAACAGGCCAGGGACAAAAAGCGTAATGTTTCTGCCTGTCTGCCGAGTGTGTTTGTTTGCGTTCAAATGACCAGGTAATCTTCTATTTGGAGAGCGCCATGAAATATACCAAGAACAACTACTTCCTGCTCCAATTTTACTACATACGTTATCCGGTAATGACCGTAGAGAAAAATTCTTATCTCTTCTCCTGAATCATGCTCATATCTATAGCTAATTTCAGGCTGTTCCAATAGCACCTGCGCTTTGTTATATATTTCATTAATAACTTTTTTGGCTGCATCTGGATTATCATTGGCGATGTAATCATATATATCCTTTAGCCATAGCTCAGCTTCACTTGTCCATGTTAGCTTTGCCATGTTTGAATTCTTTTTTTCATCTCCTTATTAGAAACAACGCGGTCATTAGCAACATCAGCCATGCCTTTATCAATCATGCGCTTGAATGCCAGTTCCCTGAGAATCTCGTCATAGGAACTGTCATCAGGTTGATTTTCAAGTATTTGCTTTATTGTCTCTTTTGCCGTTGCCATGATCGCCTCCTAAAATTAAATATTATATATAATTAGTCCATATTATCCAGAATCGCAGCTTTCACTTTATCCAACGTGGCATCGATAGTGATCAGGGGACGAGTGCTTTGCTTAATCGCCGTATCCGGATCTTTTAAACCATGCCCGGTCAGGGTGCAAACGATCTTGCTACCGGCAGGAATTTTGCCGCTCTTGATATCTTTGATTGCCCCGGCCAGTGAGGTCGCTGATGCAGGTTCACAGAAGATGCCTTCCTTCTCGGCCAGTAATTTCTGTGCCGCAAGAATTTCCTCATCGACGCATTCATCAAACCAGCCTTTTGATTCTTCTTTGACTTTCCAGGCTTTATCCCAGCTTTGTGGATGACCGATGCGAATCGCGGTAGCCACGGTTTCAGGATCATCAACCATTCCACCGCGCATAAAGGGCGCGGAACCTGCGGCCTGATAACCCAGCATCTGTGGACGATTATTGACGATACCATTTTCATGGTATTCGCTATAGCCCATCCAGTGTGCGGTAATGTTGCCAGCATTGCCCACCGGAATACAGTGGAAGTCTGGCGCGGTTCCTAATTCTTCAATAATTTCAAAGGCCGCCGTTTTCTGTCCCTGAATACGATACGGATTGATGGAATTAACAATCGTCACCGGTGCCTGCTCGCCAACATCTTTTACCAGTTGCATACCAACATCGAAGTTACCCTTGATCTGAATCACCACCGCGCCGTGCATCATTGCCTGCGCCAACTTGCCCAGCGCAATCTTACCATCAGGAATTAGAACAAACGCGGTAATGCCTGCGCGTGCGGCATACGCTGCGGCTGCCGCCGAAGTATTACCGGTGGAGGCACAAATAATCGCCTTGCTACCCTCTTCCACCGCCTTGGTCACAGCCAGGGTCATGCCACGATCTTTAAACGAGCCGGTCGGATTCAAGCCTTCGTACTTTACATAGATATCGACATCCGTACCCAGATGGTCAGGAATATTATGCAGGCGAATTAACGGCGTGTTGCCTTCGCCCAGACTGATGATGCGAGTGTCGTCATGAACCGGTAAGCGATCACGGTATTTATCAATTAAGCCTGTGTAGCGATTACGAAAAGGCATTGTGTTTACTCCTGAAATTTAAAATTTTATTTTTTCAACGCAAAGACGCTAAGGCGCAGAGATCGCAAAGTTTTATTGTTAAGTATTTATTAATACCGTTGCGATCTTCGCGTCCTTGCGCCTTTGCGTTAATAATCATATCTATCCTCAATCAGCACCCAGCGACTCCATTCGAATGCGAGTAACCTCACCATGAATACTGTCCAGTGCTTCAATATTGGCAATTGCCTGATTCATCTGTTTTTCCAACACCACATGGGTGAGCATAATAATGCTGGCTTTATCGGAATCGGGCTGGGGTTCTTTCTGAATAATCGCTTCGATGCTGATTCCTGAGTCACCCAGAATACGAGTCACATCGGCCAGCACGCCGGGACGATCATCCGCCTGCATACGCAGGTAGTACGCGGTTTCCACCTCATCCATGGAGAGTATCGGTAAATCAGATAACGCATCCGGTTGGAAAGCCAGATGTGGCACCCGATTTTCCGGATCACTGGTTAGCACACGCACCACATCGACAATATCCGCCACCACTGCCGAGGCGGTGGGCTCATCGCCCGCGCCAGCACCATAATAAAGGGTAGGCCCGACCGCATCACCCTGCACCAGTACCGCATTCATCACCCCATCGACATTGGCAATCAAACGCCGCTCGGGAATCAGAGTGGGATGCACTCGCAGTTCAACGCCCTTATCGGTGCGCCGACTGACACCCAGATGTTTGATACGATAACCCAGCTCTTCAGCAAAGTTCACATCTTCGCGGGTAATTTTGCTAATGCCTTCAGTAAAAGCCGCCTCAAATTGCAGCGGCAAACCAAAGGCGATGGATGCCATAATGGTGAGCTTGTGGGCAGCGTCGATACCTTCTACATCAAAAGTCGGATCGGCTTCGGCATACCCCAGTTCCTGCGCTTCTTTTAACACATCGTCAAAGTCACGCCCTTTGTCGCGCATCTCGGTGAGAATAAAGTTACCGGTGCCGTTGATGATGCCTGCCAGCCACTGGATTTTATTCCCGGCCAAGCCTTCACGAATCGCCTTGATGATCGGAATGCCACCGGCCACGGCTGCTTCGAATGCGACCATCACACCTTTCGCCTGTGCGGCAGCAAATATTTCATTACCGTGTTTTGCGATCAGCGCCTTGTTCGCGGTGACCACATGCTTGCCCTGCGCAATCGCAGCCATCACCAGATCTTTGGCCAGCCCATCACCGCCGATGAGTTCGATAATGATTTCGACATCACTGTTGATCACCTCCATCGGATCGGTGGTCAGGGTAATGCCATCAGTGTTACAAATGCGCGGTTTATTTAAATCACGCGCTGCCGCATGAGTGACAACAATCCCGCGTCCAGCGCGGCGGGCGATTTCTTCCGCGTTACGTTTTAATACATTGACGGTGCCACCACCGACCGTGCCCAATCCCAATAAACCTGCTTTTACCGCATCCACAATATCTTTCCTCTCAATTATTTTTCTGCTTTCTTGAACATGTCCCGGATGCCGCGAATGGCCTGCCGGGTACGATGTTCATTTTCAATTAGTCCAAAGCGCACATGATCATCGCCGTATTCACCAAAGCCGATGCCCGGTGAGACCGCGACTTTCGCTTCTTTCAATAAAAGTTTTGAAAACTCCAGCGAGCCCATCTCTTTATATTGCTCAGGAATGGGAGCCCAGACAAACATGGTCGCCTTTGGTTTTTCGATTTCCCAGCCAATCGCGTTAAGGCCATC
>CAZIJT010000184.1:0-4506 GCA_964539595.1 uncultured Thiohalophilus sp.
TGACCGCCGCAGAATTACCGCCATCAAACTTAACTTTTTTGCTTCCCTTCTTTAAGTCACTCGACATAGAGACGATGACCGGGTAAGGGATAGGCACTGGCCCACCCGGTGTCGGTGTTTTACACACGTCAGGAATCGTCGACTTCGCGATTCCCATACTCCCCTTATGCACCAAAGAGTTAGATTTTCCATTCACATGAATGGTTACAGCCATCAGATAGCTCTCCCTTCTTCGCTGCCTGTCCGAAATAAGGCAGCAGTGCGTTCACCACCTTCCGAACTTGTCCATAACAATGTATAAGGGCCTTTAGCGTAACGTTTTTCAAACGCCGAGATCATCAAGTTAATAAACAACGGGCCTGAGGCGGCACCCACATCTCCCCAACAATCGGCAGGCGCCATATAATCCGATGGATCAACAAAGTATTTGGATAATCTGGCAAGCATAAAACCAAATTCATCAGCCCGATAGGCTTCACCATTTTGATCGCAAATGGTGTAATCAATTTTAGTATTTTCCGGCAGTCCTGATACAACCCCCTTCACTGCTTGTGTTAACCCTTCACCAATACAAACTGTTTCAGTCTTTATTTTGTTTTTTTCATGCGCAGTCGATGTCGCAACAAGCTGGGCTTTCACGGGTAATTTATATTTATTCGCCGTATCAATAGAGCAAACCAAACAAAAGCACGCCGCCTCTCCTGGTATAAAGCCCCAAGCGTTTGTTGGAACATGTAGTTGCTCATTTTCTTCCACCCAATCCAAGGTGTCGGGGTCAATATAGCTATCGATACCGCCCGCCAAATAAAACTCACACTCGCCTTTTGCCAGGTGTTTTCTTGCTGATTCAATCGCCATCAACCCAGCCGCATGCCCATTAAGGGCGATGCGGACATCTTCAATGATATAATGTTCGTTGCCTTGTACTGAAATATGCTGTGCCAATTTCTCACCCAGGTCATCCGGCAATCCAGGGCGTACTTCAGGCAGTGCGACAACTACTTTTAGTTTATTTCTCTTTGGTGCAAGCTGCTGTAATGGCTCGAGTGCTTCGTGGATGGCGGAAGTCGATAGGTCGATATACCGATCCAATCCTGTTACTGAGGGGTCAACTGAAGGCACCATCGCTAACATATAAGGATCACCTTCCCGGCTTATCATAAACGGGTGTTCTTCAAAACCGGATATTCCGGCTCTGACAGCGGCGGCTGTCGATACGGCATTGAGCCCGATTGATGTGCATGCCCCGATTCCTACAATACAGATTGGATTCGCTAATGACACTCCTTGTGACTTAACTGCCATTAAACGACTATCTCGTATGTTTTACCACGCTCAGAAAGCATTATGCGCCTTTTGAGGCGTATAGAAGTATTCATTAACTTCAATACCTTATGGTGACATTCAAGATGGGTATGCCAAACCATAACGACTTTGGCATCATCCGGTTTTATCGTCACGGTATGTATTACCGCCCGATGTTGCTCGCGGGTACCGTCATCAAAATTTGTGGTTAATGACAAGGATATCCGCGGCAGATGAAATTGCAGATGTCCATTGGGTGTGAGATTGTAGAGATCAACCAACTCCCCCCCCTTTAAGTAGCCTGGGATTTGCTGGTCTTCTGGCGCACATTGATAATAACGTTCATCAAAGTCTTCAGCCAATAGCGGCTGCCGGGTTTCTTCCCACTGTTCATCATAGGTTCCAGCCAATTCAACTCTGGGAGACCAGTGCCCTGCTATTGGACCAAAGCCCATTGGGCGCGGCCTGTTTTTCCAATGACTAATTAACGAACCCGGGTCTTCAATATTGGGCGCAGACTTTCCTGCCAAGTGAGCTTTCTTAGTCACAAATCCACAGCCAATGGGATTACGTGCTTCCCAGTCATGTTGCTTTGGATCATCCGACAACAAATCTGTCCCACCAAATGCCCGCTCGTAAGTAATCGGCATTTTCGTGAATGTCTGTGGGGCGCTTAACGTGATACCCGCAAGGGTCTTCACATATTGCCGATCACCGATAACACGCAATATTTTTTGAATTTTTGCGACTTTAAAGGCAACATCAATTTCTTTTACCGGTCGTCCTTGGGGAGCGTAAGCATGTCCCTCAATAAGAATATCCGTATTTTTCTTTAGATAAGGTAGATCGGTATCATATAGCAGGCTGGAGCAATCAGGCGCCCCGCGAAATTTAGCTGCGATATTGACCTCTTCTTGCTCCTCGGCGATGCTTGTTGCTCCGTCAGCTTCAATAGAAAAGGTCGCTTTTACAGCAACGAGCCATACTTCGGCTCCATTCTTATCACGAACCCAACAGCGTTCTGCAGCAAAGGGGGTTTGATTATTTAACGCCCACACATCAAGCCTTCAATGTACAAATCGCTTTTTCTAATTGACATGCACCGAACCACCTTTAATGCGATTCACCCCGGAGGAACGACTCACTAAATAAGTACCCCGTAAAATAATTTTCCCCGCCTTGGTTAAAGTAATGCTCGCCTTGCCACAACGAAGCACTATCTCCTTTTCAGCACTAAACTCCAGCCGCTCACCATCCATATCAACCGTTGTGTTGGTTCTCTTTGGCTCAATAATCTCTTCAGGGTGTTGTATTCGCCCGATGACAATAGGGCACGCCGGATCACCACTTTCAAACAACAGCGCCACCTTTTTCCCCACATCATCTGAACTTAGTGTCGATGTCGTGTTGGCTTCTATGCCTGTTTCACTTTTGTTTCCGGAAAAGGCGACCAAGGGTCGGCTGCTATCAGAAAAACCGAGCAATACACCGATCACGACACCGCTTATTTTTCGCTCTGAAGCAAGCCCATCAATGGTTTTTAAGGTCTCTTCAGTCATCTTGTTTTACCTGCCGCTTCTCTATGTTCATGCAGTCTCGCAATTTTCCACGTTGGGGTTCGTTCCTCACCATCAATCTATTTCAATGCCTTTTATCTTGCCTGGGTTACGAGAGCCACCTAGTTCTGCAATATTTTACTGCCTTTCATCACAATATCGCCTGAAGCCTTCACAACAATCTTCTTGCCATTGATCGTAATGTCGCCATTTTTCTTCATCACAATCGTGGCCTTACCACATTTGATGGTCAGTTCATCTGCAATGTCGATGATGCCTTTCTTACTGCCTTTGATTGAGAAATCATCTCCTGCCGTCAGTGACATCTTCTTACCCGAAGAAACACTGACATCTTTCCCTGCGCTCTCTGATATATCCTTTCCAGCACTAACTGATTTGTTACCACCGATATTTTCACTGCTATTGACGCCAACGTTGACGGATTTCACCCCACCAATTTCTTCCGCCTTTGCAGCACCGATGGTTTCGTTCATGGCCGCACCGACGGTGACTTGATACGCCCCGCCGATAGTCAGCTCCTTTGCTACACCGATAGTCTCGGCTTTGTTGATCGCAATCGTTTCACTTTTGTTGCTACCTATCGTGACAGAGCGACTGCTTCCTATGGATATCGTCTCGTTGGCCCCGACCGTTTCGGTACGGTTATTTCCGATCGTGGTGGTTTCATCGTTGCCGACATCTTCTGTGCGGTTATTGCCAATCGAGATGGTTTCATCCACCGCCACATCACGGCTGCGGTTATTCAACACGTGTTCACGCAAGTCGTTATCAACCGTAGTGTCCATGTCAAACTGGCCATGAACACGAATCAGTTCATTGCCTTTGGTATCATCAAGCATGATGGTGTTGTCACCGCCACCACCTGGCGTGCTGTTGGTTTTCATACCACTGATCATGGCGGCGGCAGGTAATCCGTTGGGCGGTTTGTTGTCGCCGTTATACACCCGCCCGGTAATGATGGGACGATCCGGATCGCCTTCCAGGAAGGAGACGATCACTTCTTCACCAATGCGGGGGACGTCGATACCGCCGAACCCCTTGCCCGCATGCACTTGCGAGACACGTATCCAGCAGGAACTGTTTTCATTGGCTTCGCCGTAGCGATCCCAATGGAACTGCACTTTTACGCGCCCGTGTTCATCGGTCCAGATTTCCTCGCCGGAGGGCCCGACCACGATGGCGGTCTGTGGCCCCTGGACCAGGGGCCTGGGGGTGACACGCAGAGGCCGAAAGGGCTCTTGCGCGTTGATGACATTGATGTCACAGGCGTACACTTTATCTCCTCCGCCTCCACCGGAACCATAATCACCCGCCGTTAGCGTATAACGGGCCGAGACGATGAGATATTCGAGGTTCTGATCCTCTCGCGGATGATCGGCCAGCGTGAATAACCCACCTACCGTCAGGCCGCGGGCATCACCCTGGCCAGTAGCGCGCAGGTGATGCGCCTGTATTTCTTCCAGTCTGACGCGTGAATACTGATCCCCATCGCTAAATTCGCTGTATTCACCAGGATAGTCGTAGATCTCCAGGTCTGCCTTGGCGTGGTCACGTTTTTTGTTTGAGTTCGCCAGCAGGTCTTTTTTCGGCGCGGTGAAATCAAAATCCTTGTACACGAAGGTAC
>CAZIJT010000185.1:0-4494 GCA_964539595.1 uncultured Thiohalophilus sp.
TCATCGCCGTTATACTCTCGGCTCAAGCTACGGATAAAGGCGTGAACAAGGCAACGATAGAACTTTTCAAACAAGCCAATACACCTGAGAAAATATACGCGTTAAAAGAATCCGGACTGAAAAAATATATCAAAACCATCGGCCTGTATAACAGCAAGGCCAAAAATATCATCCTAACCTGCAATCTTCTCATCGAGCAACACGCCAGTCAGGTTCCCGATGATCGCAGCGCACTGGAGGCCCTGCCCGGCGTCGGCCGCAAAACAGCCAACGTAATCCTCAATACCGCCTTCGGCCATCCCACCATTGCCGTGGACACCCATATTTTCCGCGTATCCAACCGTACCGGCATCGCCCCTGGAAAAACAGTGGTCGAAGTTGAGAAAAAATTACTTAAATTTGTAGCCGACGAATTCAAACAGGACGCCCACCATTGGCTGATCCTGCTCGGACGTTATACCTGCATTGCTCGTAAACCCCGTTGTGGTTCCTGCGTAATTGAAGATCTGTGTGAATTCAAAGATAAAATTATTGACTAAAATGAAGTTTAACCATTATTGCAGGAGAAAAACCTAGCCCATGTTTGAACAGGACAGGAACGCTATGCGCAAAGTTTTTTTCGAGGCCTGGAAAAAATATCAGGCCCGGGAAAAACTGGATCCCATGCAAAGTATACTGGTGCAAATTATTAGCCAGCACCCTGAATATCATGCCCTGTTTGAAAATGAGGATAATCTGCTGCAGGATTTTCCCATGGCCAACGGAGATCCCAATCCCTTCCTGCACCTATCCCTGCATCTTGCGGTTCAGGAACAACTATCCCTGCAACGCCCTGCTGAGCTTACTGACCTGTATCATCAACTTATGCAAAAACACCCCGATGTGCATGCCGCCGAGCATGAGATTATGGAATGTTTAAGCGAAATGATCTGGCAGGCGCAACACAATCAAAGTATGGCCAATGAAAACAACTATATTGAATGCATCCGGAAACATATCAGGCGGAAGTAACCGGCTTTATTAATACCTAATAATATCCACACAAAAATTCATTAATGTCCCCACATTTTTTCGTACATTCCACCCGCTAATATTTTTTCCTCCGTCTACTAAAGTTGCATAAATTTTTGTCGATAGTCCCACAAAGAAGCTCTATATAAGCTTAGCCGCACAAGCTTCTTTCAAGTCGGTTAGACCCGACCAAAAGCTTAGCTTTACTAAGGATTAGCGCATGAAAAATTTATTTGCCCCCGCAGTGTTTTTGATGAATCACGTACGCTATCCAGTTAAATTTCTTATTATATTCCTGATGGTTATGACCCCGCTGGTGATCCTGAGTCTGAACTTGATCACATCGTTCAATAAAGACATAGCTTTCCTCAAGAAGGAACACACTGGCCTGACCTATATCAAAACCGTTCGCCAGCCCATCGAACAAATTCAACAGCACCGAGGTATGATGGCAGCCTACCTTAACGGTGCCACGGAATTCCGTGACCGTATTATGCAGAAGCGTACCCTTGTCGATAAAAACCTGGCCGAACTCAAAGCAATCGACAATAAACTGGGGTCGCAACTCGACACTGGCGGAGTTGTTAACGACCTGATGCGACAATGGGACAATATTAAGACCAATGCCATGAACATGAAAACCGCCGAGGCTATAAAGGTCCATAGCAGCATGATTGCCGATATGTTGACCCTGATAACTCATGTAGCTGATGTTTCTAAAATCAGTGTAGACCCAAAAATCGACAGCAAATATATCAGTGACGCCCTCACCAATCATCTGCCAAATGTGCTTGAAAACATGGGCAAGGCACGGGCGGTCGGCTCTGGTGTGGCTGCCAGAGGTAGCTTTGCCAGTCAAAAGCTCTACGTAAAACTGGCGGTTCTGTCCAGCAATATTACCACCCATGAATATAACCTGGCCAAAGGGCTAAAAACCGCATTCGAAGAAAACAAGCTTCTTGCCCAAAAGCTGGGTTCACAGGTTAATAACAACAATATTGCCATTAAAAATATCCAGGCTTTACTGAATAACGACTTACTGCATGCTAAAACTATAACCGTCAGCAGTGACAAGATATTCAATACCGCCACTAAAGCAATTAGCGGTTCCTATAAACTCTACGATGCCCTGGCACCAGAACTGGACAATATGTTTGTAACACGCATTGATACAGACAAGCGCATTTTGTTCATAACAATCAGCGTGGTGGTTGCCGTGCTCGCTCTGGTTGCCTACCTGTTTACTGGTTTTTACTTTGCCGTTCAACATAGCATTGCGCAGATCAGCGATGCGACGGAAAAACTCTCCGATGGCGATCTGACCGTGCAGGTAGACCTCAGCGCCCGTGATGAAATGAGCCGGATTGCTGATCGCTTTAATGCCATGACGGAAAAATTCAACGCCCTGATTCAGCAGATTATCAGTGCCGCGACTCAGTTGGCAGCCGCTTCCGAGGAAGTCTCTGCGGTCGCCACCGAAAGCGCCAGCAATGTTGAACGCCAGCGCCATGAAACAGATCAGGTCGCCACTGCCATTAATGAAATGACAGCAACAGTACAAGAAGTAGCCAATAATGCCACCAATGCTGCTGGCGCCGCCGCCAATGCCGACAACGAGGCCAGGGGCGGCAAGTCAGTGGTTGAGAATACCACTCAGGTCATCACGCAACTGGCTGGCGAGATCGAAAACGCTGCCGGAGTTATCAAGGAACTTGAGCAGGACAGTGAAAATATAGGTGGCGTACTGGATGTTATCAAAGGTATTGCTGAACAGACCAATCTGCTGGCACTGAATGCCGCCATTGAGGCCGCCCGCGCCGGTGAACAGGGTCGTGGCTTTGCCGTGGTTGCAGACGAAGTGCGCACCCTCGCCAGCCGTACCCATGAATCAACGACCGAAATCGAAAATATGATCGAGAAGCTGCAAACCGGCTCACACAATGCCGTAGAAGTAATGGAAAAGAGCCGTGAACAGGCGCAGGCCGGCGTCGAACAGGCCGCCGAGGCTGCCGAATCGCTGGAGGCCATTACTCGTGCGGTAGCAACCATCACCGAGATGAACACCCAGATCGCCAGCGCCTCTGAAGAGCAGTCTGCAGTGTCTGAAGAAATTAATAGAAACGTTACCAGCATCAGTCAAATCTCTGAGCAGACAGCAAGTGGTGCCGAACAGACGACCACCTCGGCCAAGGAACTGGCACGGCTGGCCGCTGATCTGCAAAACCTGGTGGGCCAATTCAAAATAAATGCGTAACCCCCTCTCTGCCTGTGCTTAAATCAAAAGTGCCTAAGGAATTTTATTTATACCTACAACTGTGAGAGAGCACGATCAGAGCTGGCTCAGATACAAGAGGCCAACAACATAACTCCAGGGTTATTCCGACAGGCTAAAAAAAGGGGTAGTAATAATGCACGAAAAACAAGAATATACAGAAATAATTGATAGTGGCAATACTGATGCTATCAACGAAGTGCTGTGCAGTATCCTGGAAACTATTCTTCAATTGCCCTGGCTGGACACCCATGCTGGTGGCATCTTTCTGGCAGAGCCAGAAACACGCCAACTGAGGCTTGCCGCTGAACTCAATTTTTCTCCTTCCATAAAGAGTTCCTGTAGCAAAGTAAATTATGGTCACTGTCTCTGTGGCCGGGTAGCAGAATCGCTGGAAGTCCTACACACGGGCTGCGTCGACGAACGGCATGAAACTCATTACGAGGGAATGTCCAATCATGGTCACTACATCGTACCCGTCAAACTGCAAGATCAATTGCTGGGCGTCATGGTTTTATATATTAACGTCAACCATGCATACAATGCCGACGAGGTGCGGGTACTTGAAAATTTCGCCGCTATTATCGCTCTGCTGATAAACACGGCACATATACGCCTGGAGAAACAGCTCACTGATCTGATTCTATCTCATAGCTCTCATGGCGTTACGATTACTGATCGGGACAGGAAAATCCAGTGGGTCAACCAGGCATTCCAAAATGTATCGGGTTACAACAGCGATGAAGTTATTGGTAAAACCCCGGCTATCCTTAAATCTGGCCTGCATGGTTCGAATTTTTATACCACCATGTGGCGCAGCATTGATGAGCAGGGTCATTGGGAAGGCGAAATCTGGAACCGGCGCAAGAATGGTGAAATATATCCGGAATGGTTGAATATCGTTGCCCTGAAAAACAACGCTGGCAAGGTTTTACGCTATGCAGGTATGTTCATCGATCTAAGCCCGATTAAAACTGCGGAAGAAAAGATCCATCGGCTCGCCTATTATGATGATATAACAGGCCTAGCCAATGCCTCCCTGTTGCATAAAAAGCTCGAACAAATGCTTTCCAGATCACAATCAAAGTATGACCGGATTATAGTGCTAACCCTGGATCTTGATAATTTTCATGAAATCAATGCCGGGCTTGGGCGGCGTGTCGGTAATGCCGTTCTACGTGAAGCGGCACGCCGCATAAGCGGTGTTATTG
>CAZIJT010000186.1:0-4480 GCA_964539595.1 uncultured Thiohalophilus sp.
ATGTTAAATACAAAACAGAAAACGAATATGGGCTCCCTGCTGCTGGGATTGTTTATGCTGATGTTTACACAATGGGTGTTTGCTGATCTTGTGGTGATTACCCACAAGGCAACCAAAGCGGATGTGTTGACGGCTGCTCAGGTTAAGGCATTGTTCCTGCAAAAGGAAAAATCTTTTCCCAGCGGTGGCAAGGTGGTGTTGGGTGATCAAGACAGTGGTAATGCGGTTCGTGATGATTTTGGTAAAAAGGTTCTGGGCAAAAGCCGGAAAAAGCTGAAACGTTACTGGTCCAAGCGCGTGTTTGCCGGTAAGGGTGTACCACCCAAAGTGGTCGGTGATGATGCCGCCATGAAAGCCTGGATTGCGAAAACGCCAAACAGTCTCGGCTATATTGATGCTGGGGCGCTAGATGATTCGGTTAAGGTGGTATTTAAACCATAGGGAAGCTATGAGTTGTTTCTCTGTTCTCTGGTTCCCACGCAGGAGCGTAGGAGCCAGAAAATTATTTTCTACGTAATCGTAGAATGCAAAAATATGCTGGAATTTTTTGTCATTTGTATTTTTATAAAATGATGCAAGCTACTAACCGGGATGAAGTGAAAGGGAACGCGCAGAATTTCCCAGAATACTGGAGTAGTACGTATGAGCTGGTTTAAATCTCTATCAGTCAATATAAAAATTATGTTGATTGGCGCAACGGGTATCATGGGCTTTATGTTGAACCTGGGGTTTGGATACTGGGTATCGATCAACAATGAAGTCCGACTAGAAAATATTCGTGAGGTAAGTTATCCGGTGCTTGAACGCTCGGATGCCAATGTGGCGCGTATGACCCAGATCAAAGATGTGCTGGGGATGGCGGTGTATACCGAAGATGAAGAATTGATTGCCGATACTACCGATGTACTGGCAAAGGAAATTCAGCAGGCCTTTGCCGAAATCATGGAAATAGCGCCTGAGAAAATGTCGGCCACCAGAGAGCTACAATCCGCATTCAAAAATTACTACGATACTGCGCGCAGCATTTCGCTGGGCATTATCAATGAAACGATTCCAGAATCTGATCGTCAGGCTGCATCAATTAAAATGGTTGCGGCGATGAAAGTTTTCGAAGGTGAAATGTTGCGCTATCGGCAGGGCGAATATGAAAGTTTTCTGGCGATGGTGGACGGTACCCGGCAGGCTTCTAAAGAGGGCACCTACTTAAGCATGGTGATTGGCGTGGTTATGACCTTGATGCTGGCTGCAGCGGTATTTATTGTTGGTCGCCTGATTAACAACAGCATTGTTGCCGTCGCGGATTCGCTGGAGGAAATTGCCACGGGTGAGGGTGATCTGACCCGCCGTTTGTCTACCACGAGTACCGATGCCATTGGTCGCCTGGTAATAGAATTTAATACCTTTATGGAGAAGTTACACGGCATCATCAGTGATGTGGCTGGCTCTACCAATCAGGTGGCGACCGCGGCTGAGGAAATGTCTTCGGTTTCACTGGAAAGCCATGAAGGGGTTATCAAACAACAGGTGCAGACAGAACAGGTTGCAGCGGCGATGAATGAAATGACGGCGACCGTGGCTGAAGTGGCACAAAATGCCGAGTCTGCTGCTGAGGCTGCGAAAAGTGCAAGTGATGAGGCGCGAAGCGGCGCGGAGGTTGTGCAAGGCACGGTGTCTGCGATTAACAACCTGGCCACGGACGTAAGCGGAGCCGCTGAAGTTATCAAGCAACTTGAAGCGGACAGCGAAAATATCGGTAGCGTTGTGGAAGTGATTCACAGTATTTCTGAACAGACCAACTTGCTAGCGTTAAATGCTGCGATTGAAGCGGCGCGTGCGGGCGAGCAGGGACGAGGTTTTGCGGTCGTCGCTGATGAAGTGCGCACCCTGGCCAGCCGAACCCAGGAATCGACCAAGGAAATTCAGTCGATGATTGAACGCTTGCAAGCGGGTACCAGCCACGCGGTAGAGGTGATGAATAAGGGGAGTGATCAGGCTGTTGTTAGCGTTGAACAGGCCTCGAAGGCGAGTGAATCGCTGAGGGCGATTACTGATGCGGTGGCGACTATCAGCGATATGAACAACCAGATCTCTACCGCTGCCAGTGAGCAGGGTTCTGTCGCTAACGAAATTAATCAAAATATCAACGTCATCAGCGAGATTGGCGAGCAGACCTCACAAGGTGCGCAGCAGACCGCCACAGCCAGTCAGGAAATGGCGCAGCTAGCCATACAGTTGCAGGGTTTGGTGGGTCAGTTTAAGGTTTGATTTTACGCACTATTTATTACCGTTTTCTGCGCATAGTTCTGTAGCCACCAGCTCATGCAGAAAGCCAACAAAGCCTGGTTTACCTCTTTTTTTCCAGCACAGTACAGTGCTACGATTTTGCCCTGCTGGAATTACATCGGAAATCACTTTATTATCTCATGAGACTGAAAGTATGAGAGGTGGTTATGTCTATTTCCAAACGAGTATTTCTACTGCTATTTACCTTTTCACTATTATTTCACGGACTTCTGGCACAGGCGGCAGGCGATCCGGTTAAAGGCAAAAATAAGGCGGCGGCCTGTACGGGGTGTCATGGCGAGGATGGCAATAGTCTGGCACCAAACTTCCCGAAACTGGCCGGTCAATATGCGGACTATATCGTTAAGCAGGTAAATGATTTTTTGCAGAACAGGCGTTCTGATCAAATTATGAGTGGCATGGCGGCAACGGCGGGCAGTGCAGAGGATCTGGCTGATATTGCTGCTTTTTTTGCCAGTCAGAAAATAATGAAAGGAGCCGCAACGAAGCCTGCAAAGCTGGAGCAGGGCAGGGCACTCTATCTGAAAGGGGATCAGACGCGAAGTATTTACGCCTGTGTTAACTGTCATGGCAAGAACGGTAAGGGTGTTTCCAGATCAAACCCATTTTTCCCGGTTATTGGGGGGCAGCATAAGGACTATCTGCTAAAAACAATCAGGGATTTCAAATCAAAAGCGCGCAGTAACGATCCCGGTGGAATGATGGCAAATATTGCCATGAAGCTGAGTGATGCCGATATCGAAGCCGTTTCAGAATATCTTGCGGGTTTGTAAACCTCAGTTCAATTTTTGCAAAAGCATTGCTACACGGATTGAGCCATAGTGGGTATAATCGCCACTTTTCTTTGCAGCTGGCCGAACTAGATGTTAGAACTCAACCCGATTTTCACACAAATCAAAGATATGCAGATGCGCGTTGATGCGCTCAGGGGGTATCTTTGACTACGAAGTTAAGTGTGAAAGACTGGATGAGGTTTGCCGCGAGCTAGAACAACCCACAGTCTGGGATGATCCTAAACGAGCGCAGGAGCTGGGTCGGGAACGCGCCCAACTGGAGTTAATCGTTGATACGGTTAGCGGACTGGATGAGATGCTGGCCGATGCCAATGAACTTCTGCAAATGGCCTCGGAAGAAGATGACGAAGATACGGTCAATTCTGTCAGGGAGGATCTCCAGCAGCAGGAAGCCAAACTGGCGAAGCTGGAATTCCAGCGCATGTTCTCCGGCGAAATGGATGCCAATAATGCCTTTCTCGATATTCAGGCCGGTTCCGGCGGCACTGAGGCACAGGACTGGGCCGATATGCTGCTGCGCATGTTTCTGCGCTGGGGTGAGCGGCGCGGTTTCAAAACCGAGCTGATTGAAGTCTCCGATGGCGAAGTGGCTGGCATCAAAGGCGCAACCATTCAGTTTACCGGTGATTATGCCTATGGCTGGCTACGTACCGAAACCGGCGTACACCGGCTGGTGCGAAAATCGCCGTTTGACTCGGGTAACCGCCGTCATACTTCGTTTGCATCGGTATTTGTATCGCCCGAAGTCGATGACAATATTGATATTGAGATCAATCCTTCTGATTTGCGCATCGACACCTACCGCGCCAGCGGCGCGGGGGGGCAGCATGTCAACAAAACTGATTCAGCTGTGCGTCTTACCCATGAGCCGTCCGGTATCGTTGTTCAGTGCCAAAGCGGACGTTCACAGCATCAAAATAAAGACAATGCCATGAAGCAGTTAAAGGCAAAATTGTATGAAATGGAAATGCAAAAACAGAATGCTGAGAAGATGGCGCTGGAAGAAACCAAGTCTGATATTGGCTGGGGCAGCCAGATTCGATCTTATGTATTAGATCAGTCTCGTATTAAAGATTTGCGCACCAATGTTGAAACCAGTAATACTCAGGCCGTGCTTGATGGTGACATCGATAAGTTTATCGAAGCTAGTTTGAAAGCGGGTTTATAAAATATTTTTGTGTAGAGCACCGTAGGGGGGGCACGTTTTTTGTGCCCACGCGGATATAGCGGATCACATTGTTACGTGGGCACAAAAAACGTACCCACCCTACGACATCCTGAATGTCTAAATTGAGAAACATAGCAATGACAGATAACAAAAAACAGCAACAACCTGAACTCGACGAAAACAAACTGATCGCCCAACGGCGTGAAAAACTCAA
>CAZIJT010000187.1:0-4403 GCA_964539595.1 uncultured Thiohalophilus sp.
AGGTTCCTGTGGGGTAACCCGTGAGAGTTCGAGTCTCTCCTTTCGCACCAAATTTCTATTTTAAAAATCCATAACACATTGATATTAAAAATATTTAAAGAGGAAGTCTAATGCAAGTTTCAGTTGAAACCACATCAGGTCTGGAGCGCCGTTTGACGGTCGCGATTGAAGAAGCACGTATTGCTCAGGCAGTTGACAGCAAGCTCAAAGAAATGGCGCATACGGTCAAAGTCAAAGGTTTTCGCCCCGGCAAGGTACCCTTGAAGGTGGTCAAACAGCAGTATGGCGGGCAGATACGCGAAGATGTGGTCAATGAAGTATTGCAGTCGACCTTCTATGAAGCCCTGAGTCAGGAAAATCTGCATCCGGCTGGTACCCCCACATTCAGCACCAATGAGTCCACGCCGGGAAAAGGTCTGGAATACACAGCGACGTTCGAAGTGTATCCCGAGCTTAAGCTGGCTTCGTTGGCGGATCAAACAATTGAAAAGCCCTCCGTTGAGATTGCGGAAACGGATATTGACAACATGATTGATCGTATTCGTCGCCAGCATATGAGCTGGGAAGCCAGTGATGCTACTGCTGAGAAGGGTGATCAGGTAAATATTGATTTCAAAGGCACGATTGAGGGTGAGGCTTTTGAGGGCGGTGAAGGTAAAGATACCTCGATTGAACTGGGTTCCGGGCGGATGATTGCGGGATTTGAAGACGGCCTGGTTGGCGCGGCAAAAGGCGCGGATGTGACCCTGGATCTGACTTTCCCGGATGAATACCACGCCACCGAGCTGGCGGGCAAAGCGGTACAGTTTGCGGTGCAGGTGAATGCGGTAGAAAAACCGCTGTTGCCTGAAGTGGATGACGCCTTTGCGAAAAAAATGGGCGTCGAGAACGGCGAGATCACGCAACTACGCAAAGACATTCTTGAGAATATGGAACTTGAGCTGGGCAAGCAGCTCAAGACCAAACTCAAGGAACAGGTGATGGACACCTTGATTGACGCCAATAAAATTGATATTCCCAAATCACTGATTGAAAACGAGTCGGAAGCCTTGCGTAATCAGATGGTTCAAAATTTGAGCAATCAGGGCTTAAACCAAACTGACGTCAGTTCATTAGATACCACGATGTTTGCTGATCAGGCGCAACGTCGAGTTAGCCTGGGCTTGATAATGAATGAAATAGTTAAAGAAAATGCTATAAAGGTCGAAGCAGAGAATGTACGTGCGCTGGTTGAAGAAATTGCCCGGCCTTACGAACAGCCTGAAGAAGTGATCAAGTGGTATTACGCAGATAAAAAGCGTCTAAGTGAGGTGGAATCCCTTGCGCTTGAAGAGCAGGTCGTAGAGTGGGCAATGGAGCAGGCGAAGGTCGTGGATACAAAGGCGACGTTCGATGAAGTAATGAAGCCAGACGCAAACACATAATTACTTACAACAATGGCTTAAAGGACAGACCACAGTGACCGATAACAATACCAATGCTGGATTAGATATACGCAGTCAACTGGTTCCGATGGTGGTGGAACAGACTGCACGCGGTGAACGTTCATATGATATTTATTCACGGCTACTTAAGGAACGGGTTATTTTTCTGGTCGGTCAGGTGGAAGACCACATGGCAAATCTGGTCGTTGCACAGTTGCTATTTCTGGAGTCGGAAAACCCGGATAAGGATATTCACCTGTACATCAATTCACCCGGTGGCTCGGTGACCGCAGGCTTGTCGATTTATGACACCATGCAGTTTGTTAAGCCGGATGTGAGCACCATGTGTATTGGTCAGGCGGCAAGCATGGGGGCGGTATTGCTGGCGGGTGGGGCGAAAGACAAGCGTTATGTTCTACCGCATTCGCGCACCATGATTCATCAGCCATTAGGTGGATTTCAGGGGCAGGCGACGGATATCGAGATACACGCTAAAGAAATTCTGGATGTCAGGGAACGTTTAAATACGATTCTTGCCAAACATACCGGACAGGACATGGAAAGGATTCAGCAGGATACGGATCGCGATTTCTTTCTCAGTGCTGACGAATCGGTGGAGTATGGCCTGGTCGACAAGGTGATGATGGAAAGAGCTGGTGATTCCTGATTTGATTAGGTTATAATTACTTTAGCAAATTAGTCGGGTATTGGGTTCCTGATTATATTAAAGGTTATTTTATGCTTGTTTTTATGATCGGCAGGCTTGAAAAATAGCCGAAATGGACGCAAGGTTAAGGTAGCCAACAAATTGTTTGAGGTAAGGGCATGAGTGACGATAAAAATTCCACGAGTGACAATGGCAAACTGCTGTATTGCTCGTTCTGTGGTAAAAGCCAACACGAAGTTCGCAAGCTGATTGCCGGACCCTCGGTCTTTGTTTGTGATGAATGTGTTGAGCTCTGCAATGATATTATTCGAGAGGAGGTGCAGGAACAGGCCGCCTCGACCAACGGCAGCAGTCTGCCGACGCCTCATGAAATTAACGATATCCTGGACGAATATGTTATCGGCCAGAAACGCGCCAAGCGGGTGCTGGCGGTTGCGGTGTATAACCATTACAAACGTCTGGAAAATGGCCAGAAAAAAGATGACGTTGAACTGGCCAAGAGTAACATCCTGCTGATTGGTCCAACCGGTTGCGGTAAAACGTTGCTGGCCGAAACGCTGGCGCGGATGTTGAATGTGCCGTTCACTATTGCTGATGCCACCACCCTGACCGAAGCCGGTTATGTGGGCGAGGATGTGGAAAACATCATTCAAAAGTTGCTGCAAAAATGTGATTACGATGTTGAAAAAGCGCAGACGGGTATTGTCTATATTGATGAAATCGACAAGATTTCACGTAAGTCAGATAACCCGTCTATTACCCGTGATGTGTCCGGGGAAGGGGTGCAACAGGCATTACTGAAATTGATTGAAGGCACAGTGGCGTCGGTGCCGCCTCAGGGTGGACGCAAACATCCGCAGCAGGAATTCCTGCAGGTGGATACCTCCAATATCCTGTTTATTTGTGGTGGCGCGTTTGCCGGACTGGATCGCATCATTCGTGATCGCTCTGAAAAAGGCGGCATTGGTTTTGGTGCCGAAGTTAAAAGCAAGGATGATCAAAAGAGCTTCAGCGAAGTGCTGCATGGTGTCGAGCCCCAGGATTTAACTCGCTATGGGTTGATTCCGGAATTTGTTGGTCGCTTGCCGGTGGTTGCGACTTTAAGTGAGCTAGATGAATCTGCCTTGATTCAGATCCTCACCGAACCCAAAAATGCGTTGACCAAACAGTACATGAAAATGTTTGAGATGGAAGACTGCGATCTGGAATTCAGAGAAGATGCGCTGAGTGCGGTGGCAACCCGAGCAATGGAACGAAAAACCGGCGCGCGTGGTTTGCGTTCTATCCTTGAACATGTCCTGCTCGACATTATGTACGATCTTCCTTCGATTGATAATCTGGAGAAGGTGGTGATTGACGAGTCAGTAATTAAGAATGATGGCGAGCCGATTTATATTTACGAAGGCAGTGAAAAGCGAATTGCAGCCGCTGACGATTAACATAGACTTTAAGGGGTATTTTTAATACCCCTTAATTTTTTTCCAGTAGTGATAATTGACATAATTATAGTTTCGGCCAGCTTGAAATTATTAGCCTGTGCCCATACTGATATCTGCAACAAACTCACGTCTAGTCTTTAGACGCCGCAAAAGAGATAAAAATATGTCCGAAGTTATCGAAGAACAGCTGAGTACGATCCCGGTTTTACCGTTACGCGATGTTGTGGTGTATCCGCACATGGTGATCCCCCTGTTTGTCGGTCGTGAAAAATCCATTCATGCGCTTGAAGCGGCAATGGAAAATGATAAGCAGATCTTGCTGGTGGCGCAAAAAAGCGCAGCACAGGATGAGCCTGAAATTGAAGACATGTATCGAATCGGTACGGTTTCCAGCATTCTACAATTGCTCAAGTTACCTGATGGCACGGTTAAGGTGCTGGTCGAAGGCAACAAGCGCGCACGTATCGTTAGCTTTCTGAACAAGGAAGAATATTTTACTGCGCAGATCAAAAAATATGACGATGTTGATATTGATGAGCGTGAGTCCGAAGTGCTGTTGCGCTCACTGACTAATCAATTTGATCAGTACGTTAAACTGAATAAAAAAATCCCGCCTGAAATTTTAACCTCCTTATCCAATATCGATGATCCTGGTCGGCTGGTCGATACCATCGCCGCGCATATGTCGCTGAAGGTGGATGAGAAACAGAAAATTCTGGAAATTAAAGATCTGCGTGAACGTCTGGAATATCTGATGGGGATGATGGAATCCGAGATCGATCTGCTACAGGTAGAAAAACGTATTCGTGGCCGGGTTAAACGGCAGATGGAAAAAAGTCAGCGCGAGTATTATCTGAATGAGCAGATGAAAGC
>CAZIJT010000188.1:0-4383 GCA_964539595.1 uncultured Thiohalophilus sp.
CACCTACGAGGACAATTCACTGCAAGCAGCGGGGAATTACATCCAACGGAGATTCAAATTCAAAGCGTAATTTAAGCAACACAAAGCTCTGCTCACTGACGGGTCAGGATATTTTTATCCGTGTGTTCAAAACTTCGCCCGTAAATATCCAGCATTGTAGTTTGAGCATAAATAAGCTCATTACTACTCACATTAATCGTATGTGCAAACGCCGTGGTTTTTGCATTGTCGCGCATAAAGGGCGATTGAATAATGCCCCAGTCAGAATCACCCAGTTTTGCAGACACCTCAAGCACTGTAGCTCCCGCTTCTTTTCGCGCTTTGCCACCTGCTAACAAGGTAACGGCGCGAGGAATAGACAATGAGTGCATCACCCTGTCACGCTCGGCATCCCACATCCAGTAACCTGTTTCATCATGGAACACTTTTTTATCAGATTGTCGACTAACAATCTGCCGGTAGTGCAACACCACCAGCCGCTGTGATTCAGCATTAGTTACATCACCAATAGCCTCGAATACGATTGTTTCATAATAGGGATTATTTTCCTCACCCTCCGGCTCGGGGGCGATGTCTTCACCCTTATCCCCTGCCCATGCGCCAATTAGCCCAGCCAGTGGCCCATAATTTAGTTCTGTCTGTTCAGTCATTTTTATTCTCCTTGAATAGTCTGCATGGTGGCGATGCCCACTCTACAACTTATAATTATGTAGGGCAGGTATCGCCCATCATGGCTACGTTATTTATCCGGGTAATAATAGATAGCCAGCATCACCACCGAGGCAATCGAAACAATAAAACCAACAATGCCAATCAACAGCTTGGGTCCCAGAAGTTTAAAAAGATTAGACTTACTCATGCGAAACCATCATCAATAAATCATCTCCACTTGCTCTTCGCCAAGCATTTCACGCAACCGCTGAATCAATTCATCACTCGGCTGTATGCGCCAATTTTCACCAAGGGTAAGTTGTGCGCGCGCACCCTGTCGTTGGTAATCCAACACGACGGGACAGATACCATCCCGGAAAGGACTGAGTGTGGATTGCAGTTCATGAATAAACCCATTGGCGGCGCGTTTCTCATTCACCTGTACCAGCAGGCGTTTACCAAACCGTGTGCGTGCCTGACTAATATCATAAATACTATTGGCGCTCATTTTAAAACCGCCACTGTAGTCATCGATGCTGACTTCACCTTCGACTACGATCAATTTATCTTTTGCCAGTAGATCACGATATTGATTATAGGCTTCAGAAAATACTGCCAGCTCGATACGCGCGCTACGATCATCAATGGTAATAAAGGCCATGCGATCCCCGCGCCGAGTATTCATAGTGCGCATGGCAACGATTAAACCGGCCACGACCACGGTTTGATTTTTTGCCGGTTTCAGATCAACGATGCGGGCACTGGTAAAACATTTCAATTCGGGTAAATAACGATTAATGGGATGGCCGGTGAGATACAGCCCCAGCGTTTGTTTCTCACAGGACAGCCGTTGTTCCTCGCTCCAGTCCGGCTGTTGCTGATATTCGACACTTGATACGCCGGTATTAGATTTAGGGGCAATACCAAATAGATCGTCAATGCCTGCTTCACGGTTACGCTGTTCCTGCTCGGCCATTTTTAAAGCTGCTGGTAGTGACGCCAAAAGGGTGGCGCGGTTTTCACCAAACACATCCATTGCTCCAGCCATGACCAGTCCTTCAAGGGTGCGTCGATTTACTTTTTTTAATTCGATGCGTTTGCAGAAATCGAATAGATCGCTAAACACGCCATGTTGCTCACGTTCCTGAATAATGCCTTCGATGGCCGCCTCGCCCACGCCTTTGATCGCACCCAGCCCATAAACCACGGTCTGTTCACCATCAACCGTAAAACGATGCGCACAGAGATTGATGTTCGGCGGCTCGACGTTCAGTTCGATATCGCCGCAGTCATCGATTAAGGTCACGACCTTGTCGGTGTTATCCATATCCGCCGACAGCACTGCCGCCATAAAGGCCGCAGGATGGTGCGCCTTGAGCCAGGTAGTCTGATAAGAAACCAGCGCGTAAGCGGCGGAGTGTGATTTGTTAAAACCGTAACCAGCAAACTTTTCCATCAGATCGAAAATGTAAGTGGCGGTCTTTTCTTCCACCCCGCGTTTGACCGCGCCTTCGGTAAAGATCGCGCGTTGCTTGGCCATTTCCTCGGGCTTTTTCTTGCCCATGGCGCGACGCAGCATATCCGCCCCACCCAGCGTATACCCAGCCAGCACCTGCGCAATTTGCATCACCTGTTCCTGATAGAGAATGACCCCGTAGGTAGGTTCGAGGATATGCATAATATCCGGGTGCGGATATTCCGCTTTCTTGCGTTTATGTTTAACGTTGATGAAATCTTCCACCATGCCTGAACCCAGGGGGCCGGGACGAAACAGCGCCACCAGCGCGATGATGTCTTCAAAGTCATCGGGTTGCAGACGTTTGATTAAATCTTTCATACCACGGGATTCAAGCTGGAACACCGCGGTGGTCTGACAGGCCTTGAGCAGCTCAAAACTCTTTACATCATCTAGCGGAATCTCGGTAATATCGACGGGTTGGTCACCGGCGGCTTTACGCTGGCGGTTCACCGTTTGCACCGCCCAGTCGATGATGGTCAGGGTGCGTAGACCGAGGAAATCAAATTTCACCAGACCGACAGCTTCGACATCATTCTTGTCAAACTGGGTGACCAGACTGCCGCCGCCCTGTTCACAATACAACGGGGTAAAGTCCGTCAATTTAGTCGGTGAGATCACCACCCCGCCCGCGTGCTTACCGGCGTTGCGGGCGCAACCTTCCAGTGATTTAGCCAGATCGATCAGACTGGTGACGTCCTCTTCATTTTCATAGCGTTCACGCAGGCTATCTTCCTGCTCCAGCGCTTTATCCAGGGTAATGCCAATTTCAAACGGAATCAGTTTGGCGATGCCATCGACCAGCCCGTAGGGATAGCCCAGCACCCGACCCACATCACGAATCACCGCCTTTGCCGCCATCGAACCATAGGTGATGATCTGCGATACCTTGTCACGACCATAGTGTTCGGCCACGTAATCAATCACCCGATCTCGGCCTTCCATACAGAAGTCGACGTCAAAATCCGGCATGGACACACGTTCGGGATTGAGGAAACGCTCGAACAATAGCTCATAGGCGATGGGATCGAGATCAGTAATATTCAGCGCATAGGCGACAATCGAACCCGCACCGGAGCCGCGCCCCGGCCCCACCGGAATCGCGTGATCTTTCGCCCAGCGAATAAAGTCGGCCACGATCAAAAAATAACCGGGGAAACCCATGCCGTTGATGACCTTGAGTTCGACTTCAAGACGCTCGTCATATTGCTGACGCTTTTCGGCAAAGTCCGAAGCCGTGGTATCAAACAGTTTCGCCAGCCGGACTTCCAGCCCCTTGCGTGATTCCTCGGCCAGAAACGCCTCGATGCTCATGCCCTCGGGCACAGGATAATCCGGCAGGTAATTCTTACCCAGGGTCAGCTCCAGATTGCAGCGTTGGGCTATCGCCAGCGTATTTTCCAGTGCCTCGGGAATATCCGCAAACAGCTCGCACATTTCTTCGGCACTGCGCAGATATTGTTGCTCTGAGTAATCGTGGGGGCGGCGAGGATCATCCAACACCCGCCCCTGATTGATGCAGACCCGCGCCTCGTGCGCCTCGAACTCAGTAGTTTTCAGGAAACGTACATCGTTAGTCGCCACCACCGGCACGTCCATCTCAATCGCCAGCTTGACGGCGGCATGCAGGTAGTCTTCCTCGTTCTCCCGCCCGGTGCGTTGCAACTCCAGATAAAAACTCTCGGGAAACAAGGCCTGCCAGTATGCCAGTGCGGTTTTCGCGGCAGCCTGATTGCCATTCAGCAAAGCCTGCCCCACATCACCCTCGCGTCCGGCAGAGAGAGCGATGAGCCCCTCGGTGCTACCCGCCAGCCAGTCCCGTTGCAGCATGGGTTTACCCAGATGCTGGCCTTCCGTGTAGGCGCGGGAGATCAGGCGGGAAAGATTGAGATAACCGGCTTTATCTTTACACAGCAGCACCAGCCTGTCCGGCTGACCCGGTTCCTGCGCATTATGCAGCCAGACATCGGTACCGATAATGGGCTTGACCCCGGCAGCCATCGCGGCGGTATAAAATTTCACCATCGCAAACAGATTGCTCTGATCGGTCATCGCCACCGCCGGCATGCCCGCCCCGGCCACGGCTTTCATCAACGGTTTGACCCGGACAATGCCGTCAACCAGCGAGTATTCGGTGTGTAATCTAAGGTGAACGAAAGCGGCAGACATGGGGCTAGAGTCTCAGCCTAAATGCGGATCAGTTCAAGTCTTGACAG